>NZ_JAUBSA010000109.1:0-14990 GCF_036702115.1 Microcoleus sp. LAD1_D5
ATTAATAATTAAATGGGGTCGCAAAATCAAAAATAAGGGCAATGCTTGTATCACAGTTTAAATGTGCAACAGCTTATCTTTTGCCAATATCGCGGATCACTCAACTGACCAATTAAATCAGCAGCCCGAACTAAACCCGGATAATTTACAGTATCTTGATAATCTTCATTTGCAGGAATTGGGAAACGAGTCAGCTCAATATTACGCTTTACCAGCTCAGCATCAATCAGTTTGTGACTGCCAAAACGCTCGTCAATAAACATTTTTGCCCGATCAACATGATAAGGCATCAAACTCGCATCCGTCGCCCCCGAAGGTAGCTTCACTTGCAAATCCTCTATCCCGGTTGCATACAGTCTCAAATCAGTTCGATCTTGCCGACAAACCCCCTTCACATACCCGATATCGTGACACAGCAAAGCAATGTGGAAATGGAGCCAATGTTCACATAAAACACCACCCTCGCGGATGTGCTTGCCGCGCAGAATCTCCTGTCCCACCAATGTCACTAAAATAGTGTGTTCCACATTGTGGTAAAGAGCATCGCTATTAGCAATATTTTCCAAAGCCATACTCGCTACCCAAGCAATAATCTCAGCATAGTCAGATTTGAACCCGCCGTAGGTGTGGCGGTAGCCTTCAATCAGCCGATTTACAAAAGCATTAATCAGCAGTTCAGTTGCATTAAACATATTCACTTCCCTGAGCCCACGTAGATCATTAAATTATTTTTATAGTTATTGTTTTTGGTGCTACCGTTTAATGTTATTTTTGGCTTAAGTGCCACGATGGATACCCACTCCTATCGAGACGCATCCATTGATATTATCAACAATTATGGCTTAAATTATGGCTCTCCCAACTACCAGAGCGACATACCCCATCAATAATTGAGATCAATAGGCGAGCGAGGTATGACACCCCTCAATCTGCTGTACGGCGTTACATCTTCCCCGCATACGTCAACCAAAAAGGAGAGGGACCGAAAACGCAACCCCACTAATTCTTCAGACACAGGATTTAGCTTGCACATAGGCGGTATGTTGAAAAGATGGTGTCCAAATAACTGAATATCTCTCTCTCAAGAACACCGTGCGAGTATAAGTTGGCACACCACTTAGTTACTGGCGGCTCTGCCACTGCTATGCTATCGAGCCACTATCGCACTGGTTGCACGAGGCGAGCGCGAAAAGTTAAGTTTTGGCACTGATTTTCAGGGAAAATACTTGTAGTCAAGTTCATGATTGAGATCAGTAATGATTACTAACAACAACTTATGAATTACCGGACTTAATTCTCAACGAAACCCGCTGTTGCTCCGGTGACGTGAATAAGTTTTATGCGTGACACTCGCCGCCCCCAAATGTGATGCAAAGAGCTAGCATTTGTGATTTAAAATTCGCAAAACTGTGAGACAGATCACCCCCGCTGTTCCCTACAGAATGTATATTTAGATAGATGGCAAGAAAATAAGACAGAATAACTTGCAACCCTCCGTCGCAGTTTCCCCCTCCCATCATCTGCGATCTAATACTCTGTATACTTACTAATATAAGGTTTCAGGCAATGATTAAACAAAAACATAAATATGCCGACCTTGCTCAACTCCCCCACACAGATACCGTGCTCCAAAAACTCCCTGTAGAAGTTAAAGATTGGGCCCAAAGCTTGCCTTGGAACCAGCGGCGCTATGTCTTGTCCCTCTGCTACATATTGTGCGCCTCTACTCCCGACTTGCAAGCAGAATTTTTAGATAATTATACAGCCGACGGTTTAGTCTCAAAAATGTTTGAAGATGTGGATACTCTACACAGAGTCAAAGAGTATTTAATCAGATTTCGGGTCAAAAAACAATTAAACGAATCAGATTTAAGAAGCTACATCAAACAATTTTATATCCACTCAGCTCAACAATCGCGCCGAGAAACTGACCAATATTTAGAATCTGCACTCCGCTTCGTCTTGAGTACAGAAGAACGCAATAATGTTTTTAACTACATTTTGGGCTTTGAATTTATTAAAATTGTGTTTCAAATGAGCTGGTTGCAACACGAAAGATTAGCGAGACTGCAAAAAAATCAGTCGCAGTTTATTGAAACCTATATCAAGCCGATTCAACACGCACACCGAATTAATGGCATAATTGTACCGAAAGATGAGAGAATATTTTTTGCAAGACGCACCTATTACGTTCACCAGCCTAACATTTCTTATAAAAAACTCATTGAGTTAGTCATGGCCAGTTTTACTACAGAAATGGTGAGTCACTGCGGATTTTCCATCAGCCGCCACTCTCAAGCTTTGCGCTTTGACTGCGATTACATTTACGATCCGGAACCAGAAGAAGAAAGATTTCCTACTGACTTGCAATTTATTCATTGACTTTACGCAGTAAAGTGCCCAGGCATTGGTGCACCCTACCTTGCTTTTTCCTCTTTACTTTTAGTGTCGCGTTACGCAAAGGAAATTTTTTCAAGGCATGCGGTTTTTAGTCGGCAGCTTAAAACCTGTTTTTTAAGCCGGATTTGATGTCAAATAGGAGGGTTGTATCAATTAACCTTCCCCTTGCATTTCTTCAATTTCAAACCAGCTAACTATCACTCCCGCTAGCGGAATAGCCAGAAATATGCCTAAAAGTCCTGCGGCTCTCGCACCTACTAACAGTGCAAAAAATACCACTACCGGATTGAGGTTAAGCGAATTCTGCATGAGTCTCGGATGAATAAAGTTGTCTTGAATTTGCTGCAAAACAATGCAAGCTGCCAATACTTTTAAAGATAGCCACACATTTTGAGACAATACAATAAAACAAACTAAGCTAATTCCCAGCGTCGCTCCGATCCCTGGAACTAAATCAAACAATCCGATAATAAATGCTAAAATTAAAGGAAATCTCACATTTAATAGGAGAAAAATTCCAAAGCTTGCTGTTGTCAAAAATAACATTAACAAAATTTGTGCCTGAAAAAATCCTAAAAAGTTTCGCTCTATTGTTAAACTTAAACGCCTGTGCAGGTGTCGGGGTATAAATTTAAGAACCAACAGCCACAGCCTCTCTCCATCAATTAACATGAAAGAAGCCACCACCATAATTAATATTAAATTTAATAAATTAGTTAAAAATACTTGTAAAAAAGCAATACTCGAAACAACTCCAGCTAAAGCTTGATTTCGCAGTTGTTCCTCAATAACTCGGAGGTTAACTTGCAGGTTTCTCGCCCGCAGGAATGTTTCGAGGCGCTCGGACAGAGGCGCCAGAGCATTCACAAATTCAGTCATGCTGTCAATTAATTGCTGTCCTTGAGATAAAAGAGTGACGCCTACGGTGACGGTGAGACCGCCAAAAACTAAAAGGGTGAGCAAGACAACGAAGGCGACAGCTAAACTTCGCGGTAAAAATCTCTGGAGAGTTCGCACCGGATAGTTGAGCAAAAAAGCCACGAGTGCAGCAATCGTGAAAACCGCAACGGCAGTTTCAAAGTAAGCTAAAAGTTGCAGTCCAGCCCAACCTGAAGCAAATAAAAGCAAAAACCTGACTAAGGCTAAATTGCTTAGCATATTCCAAAAATTGGGAGGAGTTCTGTCTTGATCTTTCACAGGGATTTTTAGGGGTTAATATTATAGCTCAAAAATATTGCAGAGCCCTCTTTTAGGATCGCACCCAAGATATATCTGCGGCTATCCCCCTCTAGGCTGAAAACAGATGCCGAACTGAGGCAGGAGTGGGTTCTATTCACCATAAGTTCGATCGTCACGAATGCCGAATGAAACACGCCCGCGATCGAACAAACAGCCTTTTTGACTCTAAAACCGCCTCGGAAACTCTTTGCGATGGTAGTATTTGTCGTGCCAGTCCGATCGCAACTAACACCCAAACGCTCAAACTTCCCGGCACCGAAAAACCGGGTTTCAGTGCCAGGCGCGAAAAATTTCAACTCTGCCTCATGGAAGATAGTATGAACAGGTCAATTTTTGGGATACTTGAAACTAGCACTCAACTTAGCTGAGGAACAAACGTGCTGCTATCAAAAGGCTTTGAAGTAGAAATGTATACCGGCACGCCCGAAGGTGAGGTTGTCGGTCTCTCCGATCGCATAGTCGCCCATCTAGAGGGATTTGTGCGGGAGCCTGATAGCCGCAATGTGGAGTACACGACCGCCCCGCTGTGCAGCTACGATCGCCTGCTGTGCGCCTTAGTCAAGCCGCGAGTCCGGCTGCGCGAGTATCTCAAACAATTAGGCGACTATACCTTGCTGCCGGGAAGTACCCTGTCTCTGGGGGGGAGCGATCGATTTTACAGATCCGATCCCAACAACCCCTACCACACCTACATCGAGCAAACCTACGGCACCAAAGTCGTCACCGCCAGCATTCACATCAACATCGGCATCTCCCAACCAGAAATGCTGATGCGCGCCATCCGCCTCGCCCGCGTCGAAGCACCGCTATACCTTGCCTTGAGCGCCTCTTCCCCCTTCCTCGACGGCGAAGTCACGGGCTATCATTCCACTCGGTGGGGTTTGTTTCCCAAAACTCCAGCCATCGTCCCCCTGTTTGAGAGTCACAAGCATTACATTCAGTGGACTGAAGAACAGTTAGAACTCGGCACAATGCAAAATGTCCGCCATTTGTGGTCTGCCGTGCGCCCAAATGGCGATCGTCGCCCCTACTGTCTCAACCGCCTCGAACTGAGAATTTGCGACCTCGAAGTCAATCCTCTGGCTTTGTTGGCCATCACTGCCTTACTAGAAGCTCGCATTTGGCAGATGATGGAAGACCCCAGCTTAGACCCGTTAGAACTCAGCACCTTACCGGCGGCCACCCGCAACCAAGACTTAGTTGCCCTCACAGACGCCAACGAAATTGCTGCATCTCGCCAAAGTTTGGATGCCGAACTCACGCACTGGCAAGACGGCAGAACTATTCTGGCACGAGATTGGATTGAGGAAATTTACCGCGAAGTGTGGCCTTTCGCCAAAAAACGCGGCTTTAGCTGCTTTCTCTCACCTCTCAAAAAAATTCTCCGGGAAGGCAACACCGCCCAGCAGTGGTTAAAGCTGCACGAGGGCGGTTTGGACACCCGAAGTATTATTCTCCAAGGAATTGATGGCATGGCTCACCAGGAATGGGAGCTCGAAGACAACTTGTGTGCCCAGTTAGTTGCGTGAAGTACCCGCCGTTATTATAACGGGGGCTTTCACTAGCCCCCTGGCTATGCGTACTCAGCCAATAATACAAATAGCCCGAACCTCCATGAAAAAAGTTGCAGAGCGACGCCTAAAAACAAATCAGAATATTTAATCAATGGAGCTCGACAAAGGTTATAAATAAAAGCTATAAGGTATATCTACCTTTGGGTAGTTTTATAAATTTCCCAATAGCTGTGTTTTTCGCTTTTAATTAGCTTCATGCCCCAACTTGTCTTGATTCACCCGCAAATCCCCCCGAATACTGGCAATATCGCCCGCACTTGCGCTGCCACAGGCACGGAACTGCATTTAGTCGGCCCGCTGGGGTTTGAAATTAGCGATCGCTACCTGAAACGAGCCGGCTTAGATTACTGGCCCTATGTCAATCTCCACTGCCACGAAGACTTAGCGGCTTTTGGGGCCTGTCGGCAGCAACGAGGAGGGCGATCGATCGGATTCAGCACTGGCGGGCGATGCAGTTACGCCGAATTTCAATTTCAGTCCAGCGACTGGCTGATGTTTGGCTCGGAAACTGTAGGCATTCCCCAATTCGTCTTGGATGCCTGCGACGCCACAGTTTTTATTCCGATGAGCCAGCCTGGAGTTAGGAGTTTGAACCTCTCAGTCAGCGCCGCTGTGGGTTTATTTGAGGCTAAACGACAGTTGGGGGAGCTGGGATAAATCATTATCAACACATAAATATATAGATATTTAATAGCTGCCGGAGGTGGCAAAATATCCAATTTAATATAAGAAATTTGTATCAAAGGGGTGAAAATCTAGATAGCCGACATTAATATATTTTATTCATTCAAAAACAGATTGTTATCAGCAACACCAAATTACTCGCAAGAGGATTCAGCAACAAACAATAAAGAATATTAGCGATTTAGGGCGTCAGCGAACACCAGCTTGGGTCTGAACACTATATCTAGTAAATATACGGTTGTAGCCTGTCCGGAAATTAGCATACAGTCGGATAATAGGTAAGAGTTCAGAGCCTTACGGGAATGAATATTTTATGTATTCGTTCCAGCTATTACGGTGTAAGGCTTTTGGGGTTAATTGCAGCAGGTTTGACCGAGAATTTTAAAATTTCTGACGGTTTGAGCTTGTCTAAATTTAAAAAGCAAGGTAATCTGGCCTAAGCATGATAGCTGTCAACAATCAGAATACTTTTGCTTGTTGATTTAAATTCAGCGTCATGCGATCCCCTTGAGTGTTTCCAAGGACAGTTAGCGCTTCTCAGTAGGAGGTCGTTTTTTTGAAACGAACATATCCCCAAATTAAGCCTGTTCAGGCTAGTGAAATCGACAGAGACGGTTCTGCGGAACCGTCCAAACAGACAACGCTCAGCACTGGCAGAGTTCGCTCTCTCGCCACGATCGGGCTGGCAATATCGGTAGGTGCTTCTGGCATCCTGCTACCGAGAAATGGAGACAGCGCTCGCGCGTCTGAACTCGCACCGACATCAGAATCCACCGCTGAAGTACAGCCAGTATCGGCCAACGGGCCGGCTACGTCGGCACAAGTTGACGGTTCCAGGGCCGAACAGCCCGGCTCACCTTCTGAACCGGTGACGGTTAAGGTGCAGGAGGGGCAAAGCCTTTGGGAGCTTTCTCGGGATTATGAAGTTGAACCGTTGGCACTAGCAACTGCCAACGAGATCAAACCCGATACCCTACTCCAAGTTGGCCAACAGCTCAGAATTCCGACGGCGACGGAAGCCACACCACAACAGAACGCCGGCTATAGCACATCGGCTTCCCTAGACCGCGCAGCGACGGTCAATCCCGAACAAGAGTTAAATCTGACTGGCTCCGAGCCATTGGATAGTGCAGCCCTGACAGCGCTGCCATCAACCGCAGGGACCCCGCTGGTCACGACGATACCGGAACAAAGTTTGATCGAAATCCCGAACGCAGACGGGGCGATCGACAGTTTAAAAAAACAGGAAAACCGCACCACAGAATCGCGTCGAACTATGTTCGGGTCGGAGGGGGGAGCAAATTTATCTACACCTGCGGCATTTTTGCCCGAGTCAGCACCGACGCTGACCTCCCCCGGATATGCAACTGAGACAACTATTCCTGACCTCGATGCCACACCTGTAATTCCCAATGCCGGGGTCGGTCAAGAAGCATCGCCCGATCGAGCATTCGAGTCAATTGAACAGTCTTTGGCAACACCCAGTTTGCCCTCGGCTGTGCTAGTCCCCCCTGCGGGAAGTACCGCCGCGCCGGCTGAGGTTCTCTACAGCGTGCGTCCGGGAGATACGCTAGATGCGATCGCCAAAGGTCACGGCGTATCGCCCACAGATCTGATCTCCGTCAACAAGCTCGGCAACCCCAACTTGCTGAATGTAAATCAACGGCTGAAAATTCCCCAAGTTGGGTTTAAAAATCCAGGGGTGCAGGTGGCAGCCTCTTATTCTGCCTCCAACTCTACATCTGTCTGGGCGGCGAGTTCGGTTCCGGCATCTTTGAACCCCAGCTCGTCTACCTCGGAAATAGCCGGTGCTGGCGTTGCAGCGCCCGCGCCCACAGTACCTGTTGTCTCTCCCCTGGAGAACCTGGAAGGTCTGAACAATATTTCAGCGCCGATGGTTCCCCAAATTAACAGCATTCCGCTGACTCAAGTTTCCCAAACCATTAGCGATCCACGGAAGCTGGATCTTCAAGGCGAACCAACATTTACAGGTGCAGTTGACACCAGTGCCCTGCCTGGGCCAGCCAGTGCAACTGCTACGGCCATCGCTACGGGAGAATACCCGCAGCCGATCAGCTTCGTGCCAAATACTAGCGCTCAGGGTTCAAATGCCGCTCCAACTAGCGCTTTACCAGAGTCGAATTCGGAGTATCTCCCCACCGCAGAAGCTCTCAACCCTTATTCCGAACGCTTGAGGGCAGAAGTTGTCAGGCTGCGAGAGGAATATCGTGCCTCGCGCAATTCGATCGGCGCCAATGCGGTGTCCCTGGCTCCAACTGACGGGCCCTCGGTCAACCCGTCTGAGGATATGCCAAGTGTCAATCCATATCTCTACACCCCCGACTATACTGAGGCGGTGCAGAATGAAATCAGCAGACCGCCATCGAGAGCCTGGTCTGAGCAGGTTCAGAAGCAGCAGCAAGAGCGGTTAGACCCCGCTCGCGCAGCGGAACAACAACCGATCAACCTGACGCCGACCTCTGCTCAACAGCCTGTGGTAGCAACTGCTCCTTTGGGAGCCGACGGTTACGATCCCCTAAGCAACCCGTCTTTGGGACGCATGGTTTCTCCGGAACTGCCTCCGCTTTCGAGCCCTGATACTTATCTGCCTAACGGCAAACAACAGTCGGCTAAGGGGTTTATTTGGCCGTCTAAGGGCGTTCTTACTTCTGGCTACGGTTGGCGTTGGGGACGGATGCACAAGGGAATTGATATTGCAGGGCCGATCGGCACGCCAATTGTGGCAGCATCAGACGGGGTGGTTACCTATGCTCAGTGGAACGACGGCGGCTACGGGTATCTGGTGGAAATTACCCATCCTGACGGCACTGAGACTGTCTATGCCCACAACAGCCGAATTTTGGTGCAAAAAGGTCAGAGAGTCGCTCAAGGGGAACAGATTTCAGAAATGGGCAGCACTGGCTTCAGTACCGGGCCGCACTTGCACTTTGAAATTCATCCCGCTGGACAGGGTGCTATCAACCCAATGGCTGTTCTGCCCGACGATGCGTCCAGCGCTTCTCGGTAACGACTTGTTGGAAGTTATGGGTTTTGAATGATTACCAAAACTCATAACTTTTACTGGCAGTCATTAGAAATAGTGTTGCTTGAAAAGAAGACATAGCTAGCCCTACCGTGCTACGATAGTAAATCGTGAAGTAGATTTGGCTCAGTGGCGCAGTGGTTAGCGCAGGGGACTCATAAGCCCAAGGTCGCAGGTTCAAATCCCGCCTGAGCCATTATTTAATCAAAAAAACTGCGCTCTCAAATTTGAGAGCGTCTTTTTTTGATTGATGGAGAAGATACTTGTAGTCGTTATGAGTATGATATATTTGTAACAGTTCGTAAAAAAGGAAACAAAATCTATGACCAGTGAATGCCTCCGGGTTGGTCAAGCTGCACCCGATTTCGCAGCAACAGCCGTAGTGGATCAGGAATTCAAGACAGTTAAACTGTCAGACTATAAAGGCAAAAAGTATGTAGTCCTGTTCTTCTACCCCTTGGACTTCACCTTTGTGTGCCCGACTGAGATTACAGCATTTAGCGATCGCTTCGAGGACTTCAAGAAAATCGATACCGAAATCCTCGGCGTATCCGTCGACAGCGAATTCTCTCACCTCGCTTGGATACAAACAGACCGCAAATTAGGCGGTGTCGGCGACCTCAACTATCCCTTAGTTGCTGACCTCAAAAAAACAATTAGTTCAGACTACAACGTCCTCGACCCAGAAGCAGGCGTTGCCCTCAGAGGTCTGTTCATCATCGACAAAGAAGGCATCATCCAACACTCTACTATCAACAATCTTGCCTTCGGCCGCAACGTGGACGAAACTCTCCGTACTCTGCAAGCTATCCAACACGTGCAGTCTCACCCCGATGAAGTTTGTCCCGCCGGCTGGCAGCCCGGTGACAAGACTATGACTCCCGATCCAGTCAAGTCTAAGGTATTCTTTGCTGCGGTTTAAGCACATTATATTTGTAGGGACACGGCAGCGCCGTGTCCCTACCCGCAGAGGCATTTATTTAACCGGATTTTTAATTACCAATTAGCAATTAGCAATTACCAAATTAGGAAATATGCTGACTTCTACTAATTTTAGCGGCTTGTTAAATGAGCGGTTTTTCCAAAATTTATTGCCTGTCCCGGCGAGTAATGTTCTGAACCTGGGACAGATGACGCCAGATTTTGAATTGCCGGATATTAATAATGGCAAATTGGTGCGGCTGTCGAATTATCGGGGCGATAAACCGGTAATTCTGGCTTTTACGCGGATTTTTACTGAAAAGCAATATTGCCCTTTCTGTTTTCCTCACATTAAAGTTTTGAATGAAAACTGGGAAAAATTTGCCGATCGCAATATAGAATTATTGATGGTTGCCAGTACCGACGATCGTCAAAGCCAAATTGTGGTTAGAGATTTAGGCTTGAAAATGCCTCTGCTTTCTGATCCAGGCTGTAAAGTGTTTCGGGCTTATCAAGTCGGTCAGGCTTTAGGTGCTCCTTTGCCGGCTCAGTTTGTTTTGGGTGCAGATGGAAAACTCCTCTTCAAACATTTGTTTTCTTTCATAGACCACAATGCTAGTGTAGACACTTTGCTGCAATATGTCGATCGGTAAGGAAACCGCTGCTGTGTCCTAATTGGGAGTTTTTCACCGCTGATGTACGCTGGTTTAGGCCCATCAGCGGGATTTTTTCACCGGTTGACACTGGCTGCGACAGATATTTAGTCATAAATACTTATTGTGCCAATTTCGATGGCGCAATGTTGCCATGTTCGATCGACATTAATCTAGGCTATAGCTTGAAGGTACTTAGTACAAGTTTAAGCCAATGTCGTCTCCCAAAGATCGATCGAGCAAAATTGAATTGAGCATCTTAGCGTCGCATCCTGAGTTGTTGACAGGTTTAGATGCGTGGCTGCGTCTAGGTTTACTTTCGCCCGCTGAGGTTGAGGAATTGTGCCGACAGTATTTAGTCTGCCCACTCAGAGATCCCGCTGTAGACCTTTCTGAAATTGAGAACCCGATCGCTCCTATTGGCGAGCCAAAAGTACCTGCCTTATCAACACAAAAAGCAGTACCTAGCAGCAGAGAAAGCGTTGCTAGGCCCACAGAAACTCCTCAAACCCCTAATTTTATCGCTCAAATTTTGCACTCGCTAATGGCAGAAATTAGCGTGGTGTGGCTGTTGTTTTTAGGAGTGTTCATGGTAGTTGTCTCCTCTGGAGTCTTAGCTGCCAGTCAGTGGGAAAGATTTCCTGCCGCCGGACAATATGGAGTTTTATTAGCTTATACTTTAACCTTTTGGGCGATTAGCAGTTGGGCAAACAGACAGCAGAATTTGCACTTGACTGCTCAAACTTTGCAAGAAGTGACGCTGTTGCTAGTGCCGATCAATTTTTGGGCAATGGATACTTTTGGATTGTGGCGGTATCCTTGGGATTGGGCGGTAGCAATCGCAGCGGCACTTATTTTGACTTGGATAACTGCCCGGATTATCAAATATCAATATCAAAGCTGTTCAGGAAAAAACATCGCTCGATCGATCGCCCTAAATCACTTGGGATTGAGTTATTTGCACTGGGGCTGGGCATTCGCCGGCTTTTCCCTGGCTGCGGTTTATTTGGGTACAGTGGGAACTGCTGCTACTACAGTTTATCAAGTTCAGCAACAACGATTGCAATCTATCCAACGTGGGGGAAATACTGAAACATTCCCCGCTGCTTTCAGTTTGAGCAGAGATTTTCTGACTTACAAAAAAGCAGCTTTAGTAGCTTATTCATTAGGAATTTTACTGGGGCGAGCGATATTTGTCAAGGATGTAAATATCGCTGAAATGGGTTTAGCTTTGGCGATTTGTGGCGTGCTTTTAGCATGGCTAGATTGGCAGCAACCCCGGCCATCTGGGACTATTGAAAACAATATATCCGACCAGCCAAATCCCAGCAACTTTTTTAAATGGCAATTAGCGGGAATGGGTTTGTTGGGTTTGGGCTACCTGGTTTGTTTTAGGGACATTCCGCTACAGGCTATCACAGTTAGCGGATTGGCTGTTTGGTTTTTTTACAACCGTTTAGTGCGGTTTTGGCAAGAGTTTGATTTGCTAATGCTTGAGGCGGTGGGACTTCAGAGTATTTGGCTGTTTTGGCGAGTGCTTCCTTTAGGGATTAAAACACAATTGGTTGCATTTTTAACTCAGCTTACAAACTCTCAGGAAACTCCTTGGGCTTTTTGGGGTGTTCTGCTGTTGCCTTATTTAATTTTAATGGTAAGTGCGGCCGAGTGGCTCTACCGCAAGCGAAAGTTTCAACTTGCCAGTTTTGGCGAAAACCTTGCTCTCGCTTTGGGGAGTGCTTTAACTGTTATTAGTTTTGTCAATCCGTTTTGGCGATCGCTCAATTTATTAGTCTCTACTTTAATTTTAGGTTGGATCACTTGGAAATACGTAATCCCCGACAATTCCCGGCGAGTTTCGAGGCCGGCTTCTGCGGCTGAACAACAGGGAAATCCGGCAATTTTGGTTCCCATAACTCACATTATGGGTTTAGGCGCGATCGCTTCGGCAATTGACTTATTTTTACCAAACCTGACACCCAATATTTGGTCAGCAATATTATTAATATTTATGGCGAGTGAATGGGCATTTTTTGTCGGGATGAAAGCGGAAAATTCCAGAGAAAGCTCTGCATTTTTTCGCTGGCATCCTGCATGGTTTCAAAGTTCCTGGTATCTGGGCTTAGTATTAGCAGGATTTAGCTTTGTCTTGTTGCAAAATTATTTGATTGCGGGTACTGCCACTGATCGCCCTCAGTGGAGTTTGCTCTGGCTGGTGACTCCTTTGGCTTTGACTGCTGTTGCTAAATATACTGAGGTTCCTCACAAACAAGTTGCCAGTACCTTTAGTACGATCGCCCTAATATTTGCACAATTTCTAATTTTTACTTTTCCGGGATATCGGTTAATTGGTTTTGGTTTGGCCGCCGGATTAATGTGGGTCAATACTTACTATTTAGTCGAGATACCAGCGGCTGCGCTTGGAGTGGGGTTTGGCTTGAGTTTCGTAGCTGCAGCGATCGATCAATTAGGTTTTGTATCGGGTTGGGATTGGGGAATGGCCGGGGCGATCGCTGTTTTGTCTCTGTGGTTGCTTCGCAGGATGATTGTTCGTTTTTCCCAGGGTTTACCTGAGCCTTTTCGATTAGCTGAAATTTACGAGCAAGCTTTAGATGGATGGGCAATCTTACTGGCAGGCTTACTGTTAACAACTATTACTTTTTATTCCTATGAACTCTACGCCGCCAGTAGCTTGAGTTTCCCGCCATCTGCTGAAGCTTTGGCGGCGATTTTGGTGATAATGGCTGCGATTATTTTCCGAAGTTTAGGCCAACTTTCCCCTCTGGCAATTTATGCCTTGGCTTGGAGTTTGGAGTTGTTGACAGCAGTGGGTTTGAGTTTTGTCGATCGCACTACGATTAATTTGGCAGTTGCTAATATCGCTCTTGGATTGTTTACTCAATTATTGGGTGATGTGTGGCGGCGCCGCCACCCCGATCCAACAATTTTACCTAGCATCCATTTTATACCTTTGGTTTACGGCGTATTGGGTTTAACTTTCCGATCGCACACTTTGACGAATTGGACTGGTTTAACTGTGTTGGGTGCGTCTTTAATTGCGATCGGCATTGGTAGGCGGGAGCCCGAATTCCAACCTTTGGTTTATTTAGGATTAATGGGCGTTTCCGTTGCTGCTTACGAATCGCTACTATATCAACTTTTTCAAACACCAGGAGGAGCTTTTGGAGATGGCTTAATTGTCCTGGCAACTCTCGGCACAACTTTAACATATATCTATCGCATTTTATCTCCTTGGCTCAGCAATTATTTACATTTAACTAATGCAGAGTTAAAAATATTTGCTCACCTGCACTGGGTTTTGAGCAGTTTGCTGCTGATTTGGGCTTCTGCCGATGATATTAAGTCCGGCTTAAGTTTAGGATTAGTCACTGGTGCTTTATTAGTTCAATACGCTTTCTTGCAAGGGCGAAATAATCTCGATCGCCAATGGGCACAAATTTGGATTTACTTGGGCTGGCTAGAAGCCTTTGGCATCCGGCTTTATTGGATCAATACGCCTTTAGTTAAGTATATTTCCGGGCCGCTGGGGCCTTGGAAAGTGGCCCTCGCTTCTCTATTTGCCTATTTCATTTACATTTTGCCTTGGGACAACTGGGGGTGGTCAAAAAAACCTTGGCAGGTAATTGCTTCGCTGATTCCAATAGTTACTATTTTGGAAAGTCCGTATAAGTTTTATCCGATTAGCTTGCTGATAGCTGCCGCCTTCTATGTTTTCCTAGCTTGGGAAAAGGAGGAAGTCCGTTTTACCTATGTGAGTGTGGCGATAATTGATTGGATATTGCTGCGGTGGTTTGGGGAAATAGGATTGACTCAGCCAGAGTTTTATGTTACTCCTTTAGGACTTTCTTTCCTTTACATTACTCAGTTCGATCGCACTCTCAAATTACCCGCAGAAAAACCGCTGCGCCACACTCTGCGAATGCTCGCAACTGCGCTGATTTGCGGGATGCCTCTTTTGACTCAGCAAAGCCACGGTTTAGTTGTAGGAGCTTTTAGTTGGGTGGCTATTGCAGCGGGTTTGGCGCTGCGAGTTCGGGCATTTTTGTTTGTGGGAACGGGAATTTTTTTAATCAATGTTTTCTATCAGTTGGTGGTTCTGATATTCGATTATCCGCTGATTAAATGGGCGATTGGTTTAGCTTTTGGAGTTGTGTTTATCTGGATTGCTGCTACTTTTGAAACGCGGCGCGATCGCATTTCTGCTTTTGTGCAGCATTGGGTTGTGCAATTACAATCGTGGGATTAGATTCATCGATTGTAATATCAAATCCTCTCTTCATCGGAATGATATAAACGGAGGACACGGCAGTGCCGTTTCCCTACAATTAATCGCGGTAGGGACACGGCACTGCCGTGTCCTCTATATCATTGTTGGTATTATCTAATTAGGGCTTGCTGAATAAGCCTAAAACCCTTACCTCAAAAGACTTTGACTCGCGTTCGGCGTTGACAACGTGT
>NZ_JAUBSA010000110.1:0-14931 GCF_036702115.1 Microcoleus sp. LAD1_D5
TGAATACTTGCCAAAATGGAACTATAGAGCCCTACCTCAAACTTAATACTTCATCAAGTTATTTATTTTTCAGTCCTTAGGTGTTGCTCCTGACAATCTTCGAGATGTTTGGACTCCCGATGAATGGATTCTGCTTCAAGAAGTAGAAGATATGGGGGTGCGATTAATTGACATTCAGGATAGGCACCCTGATGATGCCATTCCACAAAGCGCTGAAAGATTGCTGATTCAGGTAAAAACAAGAGCCTCGAAGCTGAAGTAATGGTTTCACGCTAGCTCGCATACTCTGAATCGCCTTCAATCTCCTTCAACGTCCACCCGCAACTCATACACTCGCTCTCCTGGGATGTTTGCCAATCAGCCGCCAGCAATATCCCTCAGCGGTTGGTGAAGGTCGCGCTCCCTAGCGGTACAGGAATATGACCCAGAAATAGCCCCGCTGACACCATCCGCTTTTGTAGCAATTGAAACCCTTGTCCAGCAAGGATTCTAGCCCTTATTTCCCAAATACCGCTCCTCCAAGCCCTACGAATACTCAGTTAGCCACGGCAGTACAGTCACTACTGGTTTGGCTAACAGGAATTTCAATCCAGAATTCAGCCCCTCGACCGGGTTCAGAAAAGCATTGGAGGGAGCCACCATGTTTAGCAACTACAATTTGATAGCTAATTGACAGTCCTAATCCAGTCCCTTGACCAATAGGTTTTGTGGTGAAGAAGGGGTCAAACAACTGTTGTCGAACCTGTTGCGTTATCCCCGAACCGTTGTCTTGAATTTGAATCACCACTCTTTTAGAATGACTAGGCTGAGTATTGTTAGTCAATAACTTAGTCCGAATTGTGATGCAACTTGGATTATTGAGTGCGTCTTTGGCAGAACGCTGAGCGTTGTAGTTATCTAAAGCATCAAGCGCGTTTGCCAGAATATTCATAAATACCTGGTTCAACTGGCCTGCATAGCACTCTACCCTTGGTAAATCGCCGTATTCTTTGATAACTTCAATGGCAGGACAATCGGGTTTTGCTTTCAGCCGATTTTGCAAAATCATGAGTGTGCTGTCAATTCCCTCATGGATGTCAACAGGCTTCATTTCTGCTTCATCCAGTCGCGAGAAGTTTCGCAGGGATAGGACAATTTGACGAATGCGATCGGCCCCTACTTTCATTGAACTCAGTATCTTGGGCAAGTCTTCAATCAGGAAGTCCAAGTCGATTTCTGTAATCTTCTCCTCAATTTTGTGGTTGGTCGCTGGATAGGTCTGTTGATAAAGCTCCACTAAGTCCAGTAAATGCCCCGTATACTCAGCAGTGTGGATCAGATTGCCGTAGATGAAGTTCACTGGATTGTTGATTTCATGAGCCACTCCAGCCACCAGTTGCCCCAACCCTGACATTTTCTCAGTTTGAATTAATTGGGTTTGCGTGCGTTGCAGTTGCTCTAGGGTGGTAGAGAGATGTTGATTTTTCTCGTGCAATTCCTGAGTTCGCTGATCCACTCGCTCTTCCAGCGTGTGGTTTGCTTGCTCCAGTTGCGCTTTTGCCAGGGCAAGCTTGTTGTATAGCATGGCATTTTGCAGCGAGATCGCTGCCTGCGCCGTGAGCAACCGCAGAACTTCCATACGGCTGCGAGTGAAAGCGGCGATAGTCAAATTATTTTCCAGATACACCATGCCAATCAACTTGCCGCGATTACAGATTGGCATACACAGCAAGCTTTTGGGCTGTTGTTGAATCATGTAGGGATCGGTGGCAAAGGTCGTTTCCAGTCGGGCATCATCCAGCACTAAAGGCTCGGCAGTGCGGGAAACATAGTTGACAACGGAGTGGGGAATGTCGCGGCTCGATCGCAGGGGTCGCGAGCGCAAGCCAAACGCCGAATTCTCACCGAGTTTGGAGCGCTGGGTCGCCACTTCTAACGGAGTTTCGATCTCAACATTGGTCGCGGTTTGGGCGGCAATCACCCAATTTTCCTCATGTCGCAGCAGCAGTACACATTTTTCGGCTCCGGCATTTTCAACCACTACCTGCATCAACGTTGCCAGTAGCTTCTCCAACTCAATTTCTCCCGCCAGCGCATGAGATGCTTTGATCACCGTTGCCAAATCTAGAGTTTCGGAAATGCTGGAACTGCTACGTCCCGCCCCGGTGGTAGTGGAGCGTACGCCCCGGATGGGAGAGCTTGCATCCTCGCCTTGCACGATCAGAGCCAAGAGTTGGGGATAGCGGTGTTCCAGGTCATCTACCTTTGCCTTCGCGCCCCAGCGTCCGTAGGCATAATAGGCATTCGTCAGGTAAACCTGAGCGATCGCTTCTTTGCCCCAGTCTAGATAGAATCGAGCTGCAAGTTCGTTGGCAAGGGCTTCTTCTTGCGTGTATTCGTTGGCTTTGGCGGCCGCGATCGCGCGATCGTAGTGATCGAGCGCGACCGCCGTTTGACCCAACACCCGACACCGTTCCGCTGCCACCAACTCAAATTTATGCAGATAATTCATGGGCGCATGACTGGCCAAGGTTTGCATTTTTTGCTGGTTCTCAGTCACTCGTTGCAGCAATTCTGCCTGTTCAAACGGTGTAGCAGTAGGATAGGCAGCCAGCGCAGTGAGGGAATCATAAAACTGAAAGACCGGAATCGTGGCGTATCCGGTGCCTGCTCCTAGATACTGTCTGGCTTGAGTAGCAGTTGCGATCGCCAAAGACAGATCACCAAACAGATAGCAGAGAATTAGTTTATGAACGTAGAAATAGTGCAGTCCTGTAAATTCATTTGCAGCAATTAGCTGAGGCAATAATTCTTCCTCGTTCAATGCTTGACCAGTCAGAACACAAGCATTCTCAGCCTTGCCTAATAAGTTAAGAACCGCTTGATGATAGATCCGGCAGTAGTTGAGCGTGGTAGTTTGTTGGAAATTCTCCAGGACAAAACTATAAGCCTGCATATCTTCCTCTAGCCGAGGCAGTTCCCGCCCCAGGAAATAGGAATACTGACAAATATCTTTCGCATTGAAGCCGACGTAGTAGATATTTCCCGTGTCGAGCGCAATTTTATAGCCTTCCAACATCAACTGCACAGCATTCTGGAGATGAGATTTCAGATAGATGATGAAAGCACCCACGACATATAAAACCGTGGGCTTGATGACGTTGATATTCAACTTGGCATTCAACCCTAACGCCAATTTGCCCACCCGATCTGCCACTTCAACGTCTTGCAAAATCCCGCTTAGAAGAATTCCGTAGCAGGCATAGCAGAACGCAGAAAAGGGCGCATTACCATACTGAATCGAGGCTTTCACCTGCGACAAAATGAGCAACGGAAACAGATTTGGGGCGGCAATATAAACAGCGGGAGCCACACTGGCCACAATTTGAACAACCGCCAGTTTGTCTGTCGCCGTCATCATCGGCAAATCGACCAGTTCTTCTGGATTACGCCCGCCCAGCAGAACAGCCGCTTCTTGGAGGGCTGCCTGAATGTCAGCCGGGGTGGGTTCAAGAGGAAAAACGAGGCCGAACTGTGCCATCGCTTGCCGAGCGATCGCGATCGCAGCCAGCACATTATTTTGGGCTGTATAGGCCTGAATTTTGATGTCGTAAATGCCCACGCGATCGAGCAAAGTCTTGGCTTGCCGCATCACGGCCTCACCCAGTTGCTCCATCTGCTCATAGGCTCCGCAGAGATAAGCCGCTTCAGCCGCTGACTCATGCAGAGACAGGGTTAACGCATACTGACGATGCCAGCAGTCCGATCGCAGCAAGCGGATTCCCCCGGTCAAATACTCAATAGCAGCTTTGTGTGCGGTGGAAGCGAGGGCTTTGCGTCCTGCGATCAGGTTGAGTTGAGCGAGTTGCTCCCGCTCGTCCTGCGATCGCATCAACTCGATACCGATATTCAGGTGATTCACAATCTCAAAAACGTTGGCTTCTCGCTCGGCTTCTGGCACATTGTTCAACAGCCGTTGCCCGATTTTGAGATGAGTCGCCTGTTTGTCATCGTCTGGAATCAACGAGTAGGCTGCTTGTTGGACGCGATCGTGAAGAAAGTGGTAGGAGACGATCGGTTTTTCCTGAGCGCTAGGGATGAGGGGATTTTCTTTCACAAGTGTCCAACCATCGGCCGGGAATAATTTGTATCCCTCGCCGTTGGGCAAAATCACTCCTTCTTTGAGGGCTTGCCACAAAGCACCAGCCGTCTCTGTGGGAGATTGCTCATACACGATCGCCAACGTTTCCAGGTCAAACTGGTTGCCAATACAAGCCGCCAGTTTCAAGACATTTTGGGTTTCCAGCGACAACTTCTGCAATTGCTTGGCCACAAATTCCACCACATCCTCAATCAGGCTCATAGCGCGGATTGGGGCGATGTCATAATGCCAACCGCCCACCGAGGCATCAAATACAATCAGTCCATCCTCATAAAGCGATTTAACAAATTGATTGCTGAAAAAAGGATTCCCCTGGGTCTTTTGATGCACCAACTTTGTCAAGGCAATTGCTTGCTCTGGTGAGGCATTTAGAGTATCGGCAATCAAGTAATTCAGGTGGATGGGGGTCAAGGGAGCTAGAGCAATTTTATTGACCGTGACCGATGCCTGCTGCAGTTCTTCGATCATCTGCATTAACGGATGCGCGGGCGAAACTTCGTTATCCCGATACGCACCCACCAGCAGCAAATAGTGGCTTTTTGCTTCGCTCATCAGCAGTTGCATCAGCTTGAGCGAGGCGGAGTCTGCCCATTGCAGGTCATCCAGAAAAACCACCAGGGGATGATCTTGCGTGGTGAAAACCTGGATGAACTTTTGGAACAACAGATTAAAGCGATTTTGGGCTGCACTCCCGGACAGTTCCGACGCAGGAGACTGTTCACCAATGATTCGTTGGAGTTCTGGAATTACTTCGACGATCACCTGGCTATTCTCGCCCAGTGCAGCCAGAATCTTGGTCTTCCATAGATCGATCTGGGCATCGCTCTCGGTCAGCAGTTGCCCCATCAAGTCGCGGAACGCCTGCACCAACGCCGAGAAGGGGATGTTGCGTTGGAATTGATCGAACTTGCCTTTGATGAAGTACCCGTGTTGGCGCACGATCAACTTGTGCACTTCATGGACGACGGCCGTTTTGCCCACGCCGGAAAAGCCCGCCACCAGCATCAGTTCGGTGGCACCCTGCTGCACCCGCTCAAAGGCTGCCAGCAGCATGGTCACTTCCGCTTCCCGACCATACAGCTTTTCAGGAATCACGAAGCGATCGCAAGTATCCCGGTGTCCCAGCTTAAACGGCACAATGATGGCCGTTGCGTTCCATTGATGCAAACAGGTTTCCAGGTCGTGCTTCAGTCCCCAGGCGGTCTGATAGCGATCTTCGGCATTCTTCGCCATCAGTTTGCTCACCACCTCCGAGAGGAGCGGCGGCACGGCAGGATTCAGGTTATGGACGGCGGGGGCTTGTTTGGCGATGTGGCAATGTACCAGTTCGAGCGCATCGTCCGATTGAAACGGCAACTGGCCAGTGAGCAATTCGTAGAAGGTGATGCCTAGCGAATAGAAATCCGTGCGGTAGTCAATGCCCCGGTTCATCCGCCCGGTTTGTTCGGGGGATAAATACTCCAGCGTTCCTTCCAGCACTGAAGGACTGGTCAAAAGTTGCGTTTCTCTGGGCAGCAGGGAAGCGATGCTAAAGTCAATCAGCTTAATCTGCTTGGTGGTGGGATGAATCAGAATATTAGCAGGCTTGATATCTTTATGAATAATGTGATGACGGTAGAGATTGTTGAGCGATTGGGCGAGGGCGATCGCAATCTGCAAAAATTCGGTGAGAAACAGTGGCTCGTAGCGAGGAGCCTTATGAAGTGAGGTGTTCACTTCAGACTGCTGGCCCCAAAGCGCTGCATACTCCTTGAGTGAAATTCCTCCGAAGTCCTCCATAATTAGAGCAAGCTGATTTTGGTAGGTCTCCAGACTATAGAAACGGACAACATCAGCCATGTTCAAAATTTGGGCGATCGCATATTGGTTCTTGAATTGTGCTAATTCAACCAGGCTGGGATAAGCCGTTTTTAGAAGTTTGATCACAACGGGGGTTTGATCCCACTCTCGCCAGCCCCGGTAAACCACCGTTCTGGAACTGGTGTAAATCGTTTCATGAATTCGATACCCTGGAATTCCCATCAAGCTCTTTAGCATAAACCCTGTTCAAGACAATGGATTCATTCTATCCACTCTCAAGGTTACTTTCACACTACACTCATATTTTTTTCAGCATAAACCGATCGAATAGATAGAGTACAAGCCATTTGTAAGTATAAACGTAATACTACTGAAAAATAATGGTAGAACAGAAGCGTTATCCCCTCTACCATCGCTACAAAAACTGACCAATGGCAATAAATTAGACGGCGCTCAACGCTCGCTCTGAAAGAGCCGCCTTGCCAAACTGATTTTCGTAGGAATGAGTTTTGATGTAAACCAAAAATTCATTGACCAGTTCTGCAAAATAGTCAAAGGCGACATCAATAAACTCCATCGCTTGTTGGCGAATCTCCTCTGGCACTTCAATATCTCTGATGGCTTGCAAAGATGCTGGAGTATGGAGCGTGTGGGTATTTTCAATGTGATTGTGACACATACCAAAATAGCGTAATTCATCCCCAGTCATGGCTTGCAGTTGCATTGCCACCGGATTGGTTGCCCGGAAAAAAACATTGGCTGTGACTTCAGAAACCTCAATCGCCACCAACTTCATGATCGGATCGGCTTGGTAGGTGTAGCGTTCAAACAGAGGAAGCATGGAGCGAGATACCTTGGTGTGCTCACTCCAAATGAATCGTACAACGTCGCTGAAAGGCATGGAATAATTCATGCCCATCTTCTCCATGTCTTCCAGCAGCCATTGCCAGTGAAAATGTTCTTCATAAGTGTGCCGATTCACCATTTCTTGAATCTTGTTTGTCGTGGGTTCCTGTCGCAAAACCCGCTTGCACAACTCGCTGAACTCCAGCGCCAGTGGGGTAATCACTGGCGCAAATGCCAGTTTTTGGCGAGGCTCAACACTTTCATCTTTCATATACTCGAAAAACGGCAACTGAGCAAACTCCTGATTCTTTTTCTCTATTATATCTAGAAGGGTTTTCATCTCAATTTTCCTCAAGTAATGGACAACAAGTTAGTAGTTGAATTTAGCTAGAGCCGAATGCCACCTCTTCCAAAAAATTTGAAGTAGCGGCTTATCCCTAACATGGAATTCCTTAAAATCTCCTCACATTGATGGCAACCAGTCAAAGGAAATCAGACTGATGCAGTCACAACTTGGAGTCCCTACGAAAGAGTGAAGGCACTTTCATCACTTGAAGCAATTGTAACTTAAAATTTTTGTTAGAGCCATCGGCAAAACTACTGTTTAGCCAACTGTCCAAACTGCTCATTCAATACTGAGTATTTCCCAGTATTCAGTAATTAGACGGAGGCTACTGATTGCTTTTTATCTATCTGAAACACTTTGAAAATTAGAGGTTATCGGTAAAATTTGAATCTCTAATTTATATAATCCAGTTTCAGTCTAGGTTTCGTCCTGCCTAAATTTGTTAGCCTAACTAAGTAAATCTACGATTCTGTAGATTTACTGACACGGACTACTCTGATACGAGGACAGAGACTGTTATTCTAGAGCAGACTCAACAAAAAAAGTCTGGGTCATGTCAGATATTACAGTAAAATATAGAGTCTTAAAGGTCGTAGAGGAAATGCCACCAGAGATTACTTTTGAGGAAGTTATGAAGAGGGTTTACTTCCTTGACAAAGTTGACCGAGGTTTGAAGCAAGTTGAAGCTGATGATATTATTTCCGGCGAAGCAGCGAAAAAAGCGGCTCAGAAGGTGGGACGAGTAAATTGGACAAATCAGCCTTTAGCGGATATCGAAGTGATCGCTACATGGTGGCTGTAAGGACACAGCAATGATCGATAGTAAGGTGCGCACTGCGCACCTACATAATACTACTACATACTACATACCTGTTGGTGTAAAGCGCTGATGGTACACTCTACAAAATTTATTGAAAATAACTCTTATTCTTCGCTCTCCGGAGGCATGATGAATCTGGGACACGGATATTTTCCACCATCTCTATCTCTGCACCGCCGCCACGTCGATTGATTGGAGTCGAACGGCGTTTCGACTGATTCATTAACTGTAATTTTAACAGTCGAAGGAGTTGGCAGTGCTGTTGAGGCTTGACTTAGCTCCAGTACCGTTATAATTGCCAGTATGGTTGATGAAAACAAAACTGTGCGTTTCATTTATTTGTTTTTTCCTCGTTTAATCGTTGACGTGCCATCCCTATCCATATATCCTCATCGAATTCTTGAGAATCCGCATACTTTAGACAAATTTTCCACTGCGGTAGCGCTGCCTTAGTATTTTTCATTTTTTCTAGGACTTGCGCTTTTAAGCAGTAAGTTGCTGGTCCTTCACTATCAAGTTTAATCGCTTCATCCAGATGTTGCAATGCCTCTGAATATCGACCCTGTTCCAGGCGAGCCCATCCCAAGTTTTTGAGTAAAGAATATTTTACTCGATCATCCTCAGCTAATTTCAAACCTTGCCACAGGAAGTGAACCGCAGCCGGATAGTTTTTTTGATCAACTATATATAACCGAGCCAGGTTGCTGTAAGCAGCAGGCAGACCGAGTTTTGCAGCTTGCAGATATTTCCCTCGGGCACATTGTAAATCTTGCACCTCTTCGCAAAGCCATCCTAAATTGTAAAGAGCTGTTCGGCTTTTTGGATCTACCCAGAGCGCTAACTCATATGCTTTTTGAGTATCAGCCAATCGATTGGCTTTGTAGTTTTCAAACGCAATATTATTAAAAAAAGATGCCAGTTCGGGCAAAGCAATTTTCCAGCCACCAAAGCCTACTGCTAGCATCAGCAAGAAAGCTCCCCACTTGCAGTTCTGATGCTTTTTTGCTGGCTCTTTCAGGGCATTGAAAATATTAGCTAATGGTGTCATTTTTAGCATTTTTTAACTTGAGAGTTGGGCGATATTTTGTTTGCGAGATTTAATGGCCACCCTAATGGCATCATAATCTTACGAAATGACTCAGGTTTGAGCTTATTTCTCATAAGAGTTTGTCAGTCCACAGCCAAATGCTTGGGTAATGCTCCCACTACCCAGATGTATTCGAGCATAGGTTAATCATTCATGAGGCTCCACAAGCCATCCGGATATTTTCAGAAAAAAAGAACCGGGAAGCCGGAACCCGGAAGAAGGCACAACTGTTGGCTCTCGATAAGTAATAATACTTACTTTGGAGGCGAGGATCGCCAATATGCGACTGTATTAGGAGATAAGATGGCTCGCCTGAGTTTTAGGCGATAATAAAAATAAAACTTCTTGTGGTAGGAGTCCGAAAGCCTGGGTAAGGGAGACGCTCACACTACCGTTTCCAGCACAACCCCAGGAGAGCCGAGAAGATGGACTCCGTTGAAATAACTCTAATTAAGTTTGTAGTGACGATGGAAGTCTTCAAAATCCTAAAGGGGAGATATTGAGAAATATTATGATGAGTAATTAACCGAACGCGAGCTAAAATAATCAATCACTAGGGATAATCACTAATCACTAATTACTAATTACTTCTGACTAATAAACATCTTCCGAAATTCAATTTCAACCTTTGAGTAGCAAAGGTTTCAGTTTCTTTTTCGGAGATGTCTAATAACGGATGACTAATGACGGATGACTAAAATTGCTTCATCGCTCTTTCCATATCCCGCTTATCTTCGCGTTTCTTCAAATCTTCGCGCTTGTCGTACAGTTTTTTCCCTTTACCCAAACCGATATCCAGTTTTACCCAGCCGCCTTTCAAATACATTTTTAACGGCACTAAAGTCAACCCTTTTTCTTCCACTTTGCCGATTAATTTGCGAATTTCCTGCTTGTGCATCAGCAATTTACGGGTGCGGCGGGGTTCGTGATTAAAATAGTTGCTAGCACTTCTCCAAGGCGAAATGTGAACGTTGATCAGCCACAGTTCGCCGTTCCGAACTAAGCCATATCCGTCCCGTAAATTGGCTTTTCCTTCCCGAATAGATTTGACTTCGGTTCCTTTCAACTCGATTCCCACTTGGTATGTCTCTATAATTTCATAGAGATGGCGCGCTTGTCGGTTATCGCTAACAATTTTGTATCCTGGGCTTTTTTCGGTCATTTTTACCTCCAATAAAATTAATTATTATAACGCTAGCTTCTCTGTAGAGAAAATCGAAGCTTGACAAAACTTAAATAACCGGTCTAGACATTACTAATTTTGCTGAGCTAAGATGTCACCAACGTGAATGTCAAGCGGTATCATGCAGCGCACCAATATTCCCAATTCTGACCTTCCAGATGCTATCAGTCCCAATTCTGGGGTTAATTTGGTTTGGGGGGCTCCTTGTTTGTTAGCCCTTGCTTGGTTTTGGGCCAATATCTCGGCTGTTAAGTGGGTGTTATCCTCGTTTGTTGAGATACCCACACTGTACAAGATAGTAATTGGTTTTTTGATTGTAGCATTAGTAGTGCGATCGACTGGGAACTCCGATCGCCCGCCGGGATTTTTACCAAATTTCGTTTTGAGGCGAGATCCGCTGCTGTTGATGTTGGGTGCGGGTATTTGCTCGATCGCCCTTCAGTACATAATTGATATCAAACAAATTACTGTCCTGCTATTTATCCTCGGAACTTACGGGCTGTGCGGCTTATTGGTGGAGCCGAACTTTTGGCAAAAAAACTTGCCAGTTGCGGGCTTGCTGGCTTGTATTTTACCATTCAACAGTCAGTTTAATAGCGGATTAGGTTTGCCGGCGCGAGTGATCACTGCTCAGGTAGTAGAACAGTTGCTCTCAATGCTGCACATTGGGGCTATTTCTTCTTACGATATTATCGTTTTGGAAAACGGCATTGCTCACGTTGACGTGCCTTGCAGCGGCATTAAAACTCTCTTAGTGGGAACGCTATTTTTGCTAGCTGCTACCTGTCTGGAAGGGCGTAAATTAAGTTTAAGATGGGTAGCAGTCGGCGCTGCTAATCTCTTAATGTTGGTGTCTGCTAACGCGGCGCGGGTTGCCGTGTTAGTCCTGGTTTCAGAAGTGTTTAAACAGCCAAAACTAGCCGAAATTATTCACGTTCCTCTGGGAATAGTCGGTTTAGTATGTGCTTGTTTTGTGACCTGGTTAATGCTGCACCGAGTACCGAAATTTCAGCCAGAAAAAACCAGCGGTATTTCTGCAAAACCCAACTCAGAAATACTCGAAAATCACCCTTTAGCTAAACCAGGAATAATTGCCGCAGTCACAGTTTTGGCAGTCATGGCTCAACTGTCTCATGTAGAAACGTCAAGAATGGCGAGCGCACCTTTAAGATTACCTGAATACATTAAATCAGAGTCGATTCCCCTGAATACTAGCGAACAAAAATTCTTTGGCAACTATCCAGACACGCAAACACAAAAAATCAGATTTGTCGCCGGCAAGTTGCGCGGTTCCATGCTCACAGTAGCGAGCACATCCTGGCAAACTTATCACGCCCCCGAGTTGTGTTTTGTAGCGAGCGGAATTCCCGTCAATCGCATAGAAAAAAAACAATTAACTCCTTCAGTAACAGCGCGCTGGCTGTCTCTCAAAAACAACCAATTATCAGCAGTATACTGGCTGCAATCGGCACAGTTAACTACAGATAACTTCTTGTCCCGTATCGGCAGCGACCTCACCCACAAAAATCACAATTGGGTGCTAGTTTCCATTTTATTTGACAGTTCGCTACAAGCTGAAAATCATGAAGTAAAAGAGTTTGCTAGTAATGTACACGATACCGTTAAACAAAGCTTACAAGGAGAAATAAATGAAAATTAAACAGGTATTTGATGGAGTTTTTAAAACAATTTTTTGGCTGTGGAATTTGACTTTTTTATCGATTGTTTACTTGGGAATTTTGCCGATTATAGGAGTGCCATTAATTATGGCGACAATCGATGGCACCATCCCGCTAGAGTTTTCTTTGACGATGGCAGCTACGATCGCAGTACCCACTGTATGTACAGTAATAGGAGCTAGGCGTTTTAGCAAGCAACCCCTAGAGCTAATGCGTTGGTTTTACGGCGTAGAAGCACCGCTATTTTTGCTGTGTTTGCTCCGCTTGTTCCTGCTGCGAGAACTCACCCCAGCTAGTTATCAAATTATCGCTACTATTGCTTTGTGCATTGCAGCATTTTCAGTGGAAATGCTGTACGGCTATCTGGGTAAAAAAGAAAATGTGCAAAATATCTCAGATTCTCAAACTTCCCATAATAAACAGCATCGTTTTTTAAGCTTAATCCGAGAAAAACGAAGTGCGTGGCTGCAATTAGGATGTCACAGTTTAATGCTAATAGTTGGCATTTGGGCGGCAACATTGCTGATGTATTACGCTGTACCTGTGGCATTGTTTACACTTTATGGATTCTTCACTGTAGTCATTGAATTTTTCAAGTTTACATGGGTATCAGCATTTTGGGATATCTTTAGATATGGGGAGTGGATCTGGGGTTTAATTTGGATACCGCTATCCT
Organism: Microcoleus sp. LAD1_D5; assembly: GCF_036702115.1. Taxonomy (NCBI): domain Bacteria; kingdom Bacillati; phylum Cyanobacteriota; class Cyanophyceae; order Oscillatoriales; family Microcoleaceae; genus Microcoleus; species Microcoleus sp. LAD1_D5. The sequence goes on from NZ_JAUBSA010000110.1 coordinate 12,579, forward strand.
TTATATTATTTGGTTTAACCTGTAGTTTGTTCATTGTCATGCCTTCGCTGTACGGCTTTCTTTACATTCATTCCGGGCGGAAAATATGGCTGATTTTTGCTGCACAATACGGGAAAAATAAAGCGCTAATCGGAAGTTTGGGAGTCATAGCAGCTTGGCTGGCTATTTTCTCCGCTTTGCAGCAGCAGCCGCAAGTTGCAGCACTGAAAATGCTGGCTACTCCCCCCGCAAATGACACGGTTCGCCAAACTTTATTAGCCAAGTCTGATATGATTCGATCGGGCTTAGTTAACGCTTATTTGTCCCCTTACCGCTACCTCAGCACTGTGGGAGAAAACAACCACATTTATGAGATATACAAAAACACTTTGAATTTGTCTGACGGAGCGGCTCAAACGGTGCAGAACAGCTATAATTTTTTAATGTCGCCGTTTTTGTATCAAGGCTCTAGTGCTGATGTGGAAAAAGCAGAAAAACTCTACGGCGAATTCTTCGATACGGAACTGCAAAAAGGCGACACAGAAGCAGTAAAACACGCGGTGCAGTCAACATCAAACCGGGAAGAAGCAAAAGCTGGTTTGCTGAATGTCAATCAAGAAAAAGTGTGGCTGAAATCGCAAGAAGTGACAGTCAAAGAAAACGGCGATTGGGCCGACGTTCAACTCTACGAAGTTTACAACAATCAAACACCGAACTTGCAAGAAGTATTCTACTACTTTTCCCTGCCGGAAAGCGCCGCAGTTACAGGGATTTGGCTGGGCGATACTGGCGATTTAAACAAACGTTTTGTATTTACTGTATCGCCTCGCGGTGCAGCCCAGCAAGTCTACAACCAACAGGTGAGAGAAAGAGTAGATCCGGCTTTGCTCGAACAAATTGGCCCTAAACAATACCGCTTGCGGGCTTTTCCAATCCCGGCTAAACGAGAATTCACCCAAACCGACGGGCCAACCGAAATGCACCTGTGGCTTACTTACAAAGTCATGCGCCAGCCACAGGGTTGGGCTATGCCTGTTTTGGCTGAAAAACGCAACATTTTTTGGAACCCAAATACTCGCCGCACGATCGCCGGAAAAGAGGTGAAATACAGCGGGAAAGAAGCAATAGAAACTTGGCTGCCACCCTTTTTGCCCGCAGCCGCACAGCAACCGCTAACACCGCAGCAGGCGATTCTACCGGGAGAAAATATCATTTCTGCTAAGCCGCTGGCTGATGCAAATTACTCGCTACCGCAAGGCAAAAAGTTTGCAGTAATTCTCGATACTTCCCGCAGCATGGCGGCGGAAAATAAGCAAGTAAAAGATACTTTTGAATGGTTGAAAGCTAATGCAGCCGGCAAAAATGCTGTTGATTTGTATATCGCTAGTGCTGCAGGAATGCCACCTAAGTTTGTGGAAGATGTACGCAATTTCGATGCGGCAAAGGTAACATTTTACGGTACGATTCAGCTCAAAGATATGCTGCAACAGTTTGCACAGTTGCGGGGCGATAAAAGTTACGATACTGTATTTTTGGTGAGCGATCGCCACAGCTACGAATTGTCGGACGATCGCAAACCTAAACTTTCCATCTCTGCACCGCTGTGGACAGTGCATTTGGGAGGTTTGCCCCCCGGCTACGACGACGCAACTTTAAAGGCTATTCAAGATAGCGGCGGCGGAGTTGCTACGGATATGAAAGAGGCGATGCAGCGAGTAGCAACAACAGCAGCTTCTGGCCAATCTACAGTTAGCGTTGTTGATGGCTATGCTTGGAGTTATGCCAAAAATTCCAAATCAGAAAAGACACTCAAATCGGGGGCTGTTACAGAGCTAAAAGATACCGGAAATGAAGGGTTTAAACCGATACCTGCGCGGCAGTTGATAACTGCACTTAGCAAGCAGAAAAGTTCAAATCAATTGACGCAACTGGATGCGATGCACGCAGTAGCTAAAAATTTCAAAGTGGTGACGCCTTATTCTTCGATGATTGTGTTAGTTAATGACGCGCAAAGGGAGCAGCTAAAAGCAGCGGAAGCTAAGAGCGATCGATTTGACAGAGAGGTAGAATCTGGTAAGGAACAGTTGAGTAAGCCGAATAATCCTCTGAATGTTTCGGGGGTTCCTGAACCCGAAGAATGGCTGCTGTTGGCGGTAAGTGCGATCGGGCTTTTGGTGATTTTCCTCCGTCAGCGGCGCGCGAAAATGGTAGGTTGAAAGTAAATCCGGGTTGGCTACTCCCTCGATGTTTCGGCGGTTGAAACCGCTACTACAAAAACAAAGTCTGCCTCCGCAGACTAACGGGACTTAAACAAAAAATACGGTGAAAATACGTTATAATGCTTGCATAGCAAGCATATAACGTTAAAGAATGA
>NZ_JAUBSA010000111.1:0-14761 GCF_036702115.1 Microcoleus sp. LAD1_D5
CTTACACGTTGTCAACGCCGAACGCGAGTCAAAGTCTTTTGAGGTAAGGGTTTTAGGCTTATTCAGCAAGCCCTAGCTTAATTAAAAAAAAGAACGCAGACAAAATTCCATCTGCTGCGTTCATCTGTGTTCATCTGCTACTATCTGCGGTCAAAAACTCCCCACCCAACTACTTCGCCGCAGGTAAAGACAACTGAGGCGAAGTTTTAGGGTAGCTTCCATTCACGGGAATCGCATCCGGTTCCTGCGAAAGCAAAAACTCACGAATTACCCTAGCAACTGCTCTTTGAGCTAAACCGCCGACTACTTTCTGCCCCATATTCTGCACTTCGGGTTTCACCAACAACTGCGGAAGAAGCTGCAATACTTTCGTCCCGTCAAAACCCGGAGTTGATTGCAAAATATCCCAAATCCGTTTAATGTGTTCTAGATTGTTTTTTTCTGTTGGTGAAACCACAGGTTGATTTGCCTTGACTCCAAACCATTCGCCGACGACTGCTTTGGCGTTAGCAAAAGCATTGCTCGAAAGTGTGTCGAGACTTTTGACTAATTCCAGGACAATACGATCGCGAATAAAATCTCCTCTTTCGGAAAATAAATATTCTAAAGCTTGGTTCAAGATTTTGCTGACATCGTAATCATCGCTCTCGCGGGCATTGTTGAGCAAGTTTTCTAAGCGGTTCCAGCGAAATTCGCCTTGTTTGAACAGCAAATCTTGCAGAGATGCTCTCAATTCAGGTGCGGGGTCGCTCAACAGCCGTTTTGCTACGTAAGGATAAGCTTTGCTCAACACTTTGAATTCTGGATCGACATTAATGGCAATCCCTTCTAACGTAACGAGCGATCGAATAATCAAAGCATAGTAAGCTGGAACTCGGAAAGGATATTCGTACATCACCGCCGAAAGCTCGTCAGTAATGCTTTTGAAATTCAGTTCGGCAACGCTAGCACCCAAAGCATTGTTAAATACGCTAGCTAAGGCCGGAATAATTGGCGTCAAATCCGTATCTGGCGTTAAAAACTCCAACTTGACATAATCTTTTGCTAAACCTTCAAAGTCGCGGTTCACCAAATGCACCACAGCTTCCAACAAGCCGTATCGCTGATAAGGTTTAACTTCGCTCATCATCCCGAAATCGAGATAAGCTAATTGACCGTCAGGAGTTGCCAAAAGATTGCCGGGATGCGGGTCTGCGTGAAAGAAACCGTGTTCTAGAAGTTGTCTGAGAGAACACTGCACCCCCACTTCTATTAAGTAAGGAGCATCGATTCCTTGAGCTTTAACGGCTTCTAAATTCGTAAGTTTGACGCCGGTGATCCACTCCATTGTTAAGACGCGGCGGCGGGTATATTCCCAGTAGATGCTGGGAACGTAAATGTCTTTGATGTGGCCGTATAGTTGGGCAAACCGTTCGGCATTTTGTCCTTCGTGGGTGTAGTCCATTTCTTCGTAAATTCGCTCGCCCAACTCGTCCATAATGCTTGCGAGGTCACTGCGAATTATTTTGAAGTTGTTTTGTGCCCAAACTGCAACACGCCGCAGGATGTAGATATCTAAGCCGATGTTCTCGGCTAAACCTGGTCGCTGGACTTTGATTGCGACTGTTTCTCCGGTTTTGAGTTTACCTTTGTAGACTTGTCCGAGAGATGCTGCGGCGATCGGATCGGGGGTGATTTCTGCGTAGATGTCTTTGGGGTGGGCGCCCAATTCTTCTTGGATGAATTGATATGCTACTTCGTTCGGGAATGCTGGCAATTGGTCTTGCAGCGTTGTTAGTTCTTCTAAATATACTGGCGGTACTAAGTCGGGCCGTGTTGAGAGTGCTTGTCCGATTTTGATGAAAGCTGGGCCGAGTTGGGCCAGAATTTCTCGCAGTCGGACGGCGCGACGCTTTTGGTTGGTGGCGGTACGACCTGTTTTGCCGTCGAACCACACACTGAAGGCAAAGCTAAAAAATGTCCAAACAACGCTCGACAGCCTTCCCCAGACTTGTAGAGGTCGATTTCGGTACAGGGCTGCGATCGCCACTGGATCGTACCGAACAGCATCTCCGGCCAACTCGAAAGCTATGTCTCTTGATGATTTGAGCCGATCGTCCGTTACGACCTCTGTCTCTAATGATACTGGTACTGCTTGCAGGGGAATTGTATTTGCATCTTGGAGATTGCCGAGTACAGCCTGAGTCCCTGAATTTGCATAAGTTTGCGGGGAGGCTGGCGATACCGTCTTGACATTCATAAATCAGACCTAGTGTGAAGCATTGTAAATATATTGTAACAATTTAAGGAAGAAGACCCTTCTTCCTTCTTATATACTTACTCGCCGCTGGATCTTTGGAGTCGATCGCGAATGCCTGATAGTTGCGATTGGCTGCTGACGGGCGATCGGGGTTGGGGCATTTCGGTATCGGGCCAGTTCGGTAAGTCGTTACAGGGACAGAACTCCGGGGGCATTCCGGTTTGTTGGAACACTACAGGCATAGCGCAGCGCGCGCAGGGACTGATTTCCCAAGCTGGTGTCAGCAGTTGGGAAATTGTTTCGTTTGTGCCTTCGAGGTGGCAGTCTCCGCTGTCGGGCGAGAGGATTTTTTGCCAGCATTCTTCAAATTCGCTGCTGTAGCGATCGCCCGCATTTATCGATTTGGGCAGCAGCGCTTCGGAACCGTTGTAAATTAATACTTTTTTGCCTAACTGAAACCAGTAAGCAATATATTTTCTTACTTCATTCTCTGATGCCATAAATTTTAGTCAACCCTTCAACTAATTGGTGATTTTAGACCTGACCTTTGAAATTTGCACTCTATCTCAAGAGACACTTTATATTTTACATTATTTTAAAATTTCGCTACTTCCCGTATCAAATTGTTTGGCTGGTTGCCCCATGAAGTATTTTTTTAGAGTAATTTATGTGAGTTTTGAGTTTTCAATTTTAGTTAGGATTCTACCTCATTTTTAGTTAAAATTGTTCGTCGGGAAACAGATATTTTTTCTCCCTAGTTGATCGCGACTCCGGCTGTTAATTTTTCGCAGCAGGCGGCAGCGGCGTACCCAGATCGCTGAGATTCAAGGCGTAACCTCCGGTGACGAGATAAACAGTATCGGCGATCGCCCCGATGCGGCGGACGAGAGTGCCGAGGCGATCGCGAAACAGCCGCCCCGCCGGATAAGCAGGCACAACGCCCCATCCGGTTTCCTCTCCTACCAAAATTACATCGGCCGCCGCCGACTTCAAACTAGCGAGCAAATCTTGCTGCGTAGTAGCCCAAACAGCCGCTTCTTGTTCCAAAAGATTTGCCGTCCAAGTTCCCAGGGAATCAATCAACAAGCAATCTGAGGGCTTGCCGGCTTGCACAACTGCCGCTAATTCGATCGGCACTTCTAGAGTTGTCCAATCAACTGGACGGCGATTTCGGTGCTGTTCGAGGCGACGAAGCCACTCCAAATCCGTTTCATCAACTAGGCCAGTAGCGACATAGATTACTTGTTTTCCCGAACCCGCCGCCAGAGTTTCGGCCCATTCACTTTTGCCGCTTCGGGCCGGCCCAGTTACTAAGATTAATTGTCTCGATGTGGTGGGTTCTGAGTTACTCATTAGTCAGCAGTCATTAGTCAGCAGTCACATACAAAGGATTAAACACAATTATCCATTACCCATTACCCATTACCCATTACCCATTACCAATTACCCACTATGATTTAAACGACCAACTACCAAATGCTTTTTAAGCGATAATAGCATTGATGAGACAATATCAGAGTAAGTCGATCGCGAGCCCCAGTATTTCCCAAGCTGTTATTTATGCCAGATCATCCTCAGATATCAGCGATTATTTGCACCCACAATCGCGCCGCCTATTTAGGTGGGGCGATCGACAGCTTGCTGGTACAGGATTTTCCCGACAACTTTGAAGTAGTAGTAGTGGATAACGCTTCTAGCGATTATGCCAGCCCCGAAAGTTCCATTTCGCGCACCCGCGAGGTGGTAGAAGCAAGACTGGGCGATCGGCGCCTCAAGTACGTCTGGGAGCCGGAAATCGGTCTGTCAGTAGCCCGAAACACCGGCGCAAAGGAAGCTGGCAGCGAAATATTAGCTTATCTCGACGACGACGCTATTGCTGAGCCGAATTGGCTCAGGGTGCTGCACAGCGCTTATCAAAGCAATCAAAAACTCGCCGTAGCTGGTGGCAAAGTCAATTTGCTCTGGCCTTCTGGAGTCAGCCCGCCCGAATGGCTCTCACCCGGATTGGCCCAGAACTTGGGAGCATATGATTTAGGCGATAGTTGCCTGTACGTGACTGCTCCCGGTTTGACTCCCAGGGGGGTAAACTACTCGATCCGGCGCGCTTTTCTCGAACAAATTGGCGGCTTCGATGTCAAACTCGGTAGAGTCGGCAAAAAGTTGCTGTCAAATGAAGAATTGCGCGCGACAGAATTAGCATTAGAGCTAGGTTGGCAAGTAGTTTATCTGCCCGATGCCCTGGTGCTGCACAATGTCGCCACAGAAAGGCTTAACAAAGCTTGGTTCTTGGAGCGCGGGTGGTGGCAAGGCATCAGCGAGTGTTATCGCGAACAATTGTCCGATCGAGCCGGTATTGCTCAGCTTGGGCGGGGGGGTGAAAGAATATTGAGGGGTGTCTGGAAGTCTTTTAAATATATTAGAGATCCAGGGCTGCGCTTTGAAAATTTCGTTTTTGCCTGGGGTCAAATCGGTTATTTGAGCGCAGCCATCCGCGGCCTGATTTTTGCACCGAAATCGACCAGTAGGCATTAGGCTATAGGCAATATCCCTCGCTGCTCAAGTCGTCGGCGCGGCTGTGCCGATCGCACTTCATCCACCAAAACTCGACCGCATTCAGGTTCAAGCACTCGATTATGACATCTAGTTCATCCAAGATTCCGGTTTCAGTTCTCATTCCGGCAAAAGACGAAGAACTTAATCTACCTGCGTGTCTGGCCAGCATTGCCAGGGCGGATGAAGTTTTCATGGTTGATTCCCAAAGTAGCGATCGCACGGTAGAAATTGCCATCAGCACCGGCGCAAAAGTAGTACAGTTTTACTTTGACAACCGCTGGCCGAAAAAGAAAAATTGGTCTTTGGACAATCTGCCATTTCGCAACGAATGGGTATTAATTGTCGATTGTGACGAGCGCATTCCGCCGGAACTTTGGGACGAAATCGCGCGGGCGATCGAAGACCCCAATTTTGACGGCTACTACCTCAACCGCAAAGTCTTATTTTTAGGTCAGTGGCTGCGTTACGGCGGCCGATATCCCGACTGGAATTTGCGTTTGTTCAAGCATCAAAAAGGCCGTTACGAAAATCTCGGCACTGAATCAGTTCCCAATACAGGCGACAATGAAGTTCACGAACACGTCATTTTAGCTGGTCAAGTCGGCTACTTAAAAAATGACATGATCCACGAGGATTACCGCGATTTATTTCACTGGATAGAACGGCACAACCGCTATTCTAATTGGGAAGCTCGCGTTTATTACAATATTATTGAAGGGCGCGACGACAGCGGCACTATTGGCGCTCACCTATTTGGAGATGCAGTGCAGCGGAAACGCTTTCTCAAAAAAGTTTGGGTGCGGCTGCCTTTAAAACCAATGCTCAGATTTATGTTATTTTACTTTATTCAGCTAGGCTTTTTGGATGGAAAAGCTGGCTATATTTATGCAAGGTTATTGAGTCAATATGAGTATCAAATTAATGCAAAACTTTATGAATTGCGTTGTTGTGGCGGTCAGTTGAATGTGGCAGAACCTCAGCCGCCTCTGTCGCCACCAGTAGTTATCAGTCAAGAGACAGAGGTGAAATTGCCGTAAGAGTCCCTCTTAGTCCGCGCACCATGCGGACGAAAGTTTGTGTAGATAGGGTTTTAAACACCCACTCCTTCTTAGTCTCTTAGAGAGAGACTTCGTTTGACAAGACGCGATTTCAACCGCCGCGTTTCTTGAGCTAATTAATACTTGAGTGAATGCCACTAGCTAAAATACCTAAAATTTTACCTAAATCGTTGATAAAATATTCGACTAAATCAATTTCGATCGTCTTTTTTGTTAATTTCATAAATTTCCAGTTAGTGCCGGTGGTAACGGTACCGTAAACCACAGGAATTTCGTTGCCTTCCTTTTCATTAAAAATTTGCGCTGCCAACATTTCCGCTACGCATTGTCCCAATCCAGCCAAAATATTTTCTTTTTTAGCTTCTACGACGGTAATAACTGGCGCCGTAACAAACAAAAGTTCAGGTGATTGACTGATGATAAAATCACAACTGCCGTTTAATCCTTTACTGGCATCCACACTAAAGTCAATGCCAGAAAACCAGCTAATTTGATAATTTAATTGTTTTCTGAGTTCGACGAGAATGGGAGCAATAATTAATTCCGATCGCGCTTTTTCTGTATTGCTACCAAGGGCTAAAGCTAGATTATCGCGCAGGGTTTCTTGGAGAAAATCGCTTGGTGTTAATTCTGGAACTTCTGTGAAAATGTTAGAGCGCTCGGAAATGGTTAAATTAAAGTCTTTAGTGACTCGATTTAAAGTAAAATCACTGTATGACATTTGTTATCTATCTCTATGGTTTATGGCAGACGAAGAGATGTTATTTTATCAGTTCTTCGAGGGATGGAAAAAGCAATTTTTCCGCGCTGACTTTTTCGCAGTCGCAAGGCTGTTGACTTGCGGATATTGCTGATACTTTGCCTAGCAGCAATTGGATGCTTTCTATTAGCAGTGGTAGGGTTAATAAAATAATTGATGCTGATACCAGCAAGCTAATTAAGCCGTCAGCCCAATTCCAGTGTAGCCACGCTACGGCGATCGCCGCTAAAATTACTCCAACCGACGAAAAAATATCGGCGACTGCGTGCAGAAACGCGCTTTTGAGATTCAAGTCGCCGTGACAGCAGGAATGCAAGCAACAAGCATTAATCGAGTTGATGCTTAAACCGACTATGGCGGTAATTAACATCGGGAGCCCTTCGACTTCGGGGGTTGGGGACTGCAAACGGGCGATCGACTCTGCGGCAATCCAAAGGGCGATCGCAACTAAACTGATACTATTAATTAAAGCAGCAATGATTTCCCCTCGTTCAGGGATTGACGATTGTGCGATCGCACAATCTACAGGTTTACTTCTTTTTAGTGAGGAGTACCAAGTCGCTGTCAAAGTTATTGCTAAAGCTGCCACATCAGAAAAAACGTGACCCGCATCTGCTAATAAGGACAAACTATGAGAATTAAGTGCGGCGATTAACTCTGCTACAAAAAAGCTGCTCAGCAGTACCAAAGCTGTTTGTAAAAGTCGAACTTTGCCAATTCTGGGATTTGAATTCTCGCATTGTGCGAGTTCCTTGGCGTTTTGAGAGTCAAAATTGTCCCTAACTGGAAATGTCATGCAGCAGTCCTTAAAGCTCAACTCGATTTTAAATTAAACATTAGATGACTTATTATACGTCAACTCCCGACCCGGAACCGCAAAAGCAGATCGCAAATTCCCCAAATCCTGAAATAAACCATCGTCCAATTAGCGACAATCACGCAAATATTTTAACAGGGGAATCTTTGGTTGATTTGCGGAAGTACGATCAATCAAAGTTTGATCGAGGAAAGCCTAATTGGCTAATTTTGGTTTGGTGGTTCGTGCAGGCGATCGCATTTCCCCTCACTCCACACCCTTTTAATAGCATCAGAAGCGGCTTGCTGCGGTTATTTGGAGCGAAAATAGGTCGCGCTGTGATCATTCGCCCCACGGCTCGTTTTACCTATCCTTGGAAAATTGAAATCGGAGACTACAGTTGGATCGGAGATGATGTTGTATTGTACAGTCTCGATCGAATTGCGATCGGCAAACACTGCGTCATTTCTCAAAAAAGCCACCTCTGCACCGGCACTCATGACCCTCAAGACCAAGCCTTTCGCTTAATAACGGCACCTGTGATCATTAATAACGGCGTTTGGATTGCCGCCGACTGCTTCATTGGCCCTGGTGTGGAAATCGGTGCTAACGCTTTAATCGGAGCTCGCAGTAGCGTCTTTCAAAATATGCCTGCAGGCTTTGTTTGTATGGGAACACCCTGTCGTGCGCGCTGTCAGCGAGAAATTAACCAAAGTTCGTAAGAGACATTGAACCGGGAAACTAAGCAGCTTTACAAGCTTGCTGCCGAATAGGAATTTCAATGACGAATTCTATTCCCTTTCCTGAGACAGGCTGGCAGTATAATCTGCCCCCATGCTTTTCAACGATAATTTGGTAACTGATAGATAACCCCAACCCAGTTCCTTTACCGATAGGTTTGGTAGTAAAAAAGGGGTCAAATAGCTTCGGTTGTAGAGTTTCGCAAACTCCCAGACCGTTGTCACTAATATGAATAGCCACCCAATTATCGCCAATTAATTTTGTAGAAATTTGAATGCGGTTCGGGTGTTGCTTGATTTCGGCAAACGAACGCTGCTGATTAGATTCATCCAAAGCATCAATGGCGTTGGAAATAATATTCATGAACACTTGATTGAGTTGTCCGGCATGGCATTCTACTTGTGGAAGCTGACCGTACTCTTTTATTAGTTCAATCTCAGGATGCTCTGGTCTTGCTTTTAAACGATGATGCAGGATGGTGAGTGTACTATCAATTCCTTCATGGATATTTACAGCTTTCACGTCTGCCTCATCCAGGCGAGAAAAAATTCGCATAGACTTGACAATCTCCTGGATGCGCTGCGTTCCTAAGTTGATTGAGTTAAGAACTTTTATAAAATCTTCCTCCAGAAATTCCAGTTCTATTTCATCCATAGCTGCTTGAATTCGAGGGGTAGGATTTACATAATCTTCTTGATAAAGGTGTATAATTTTTAGTAAGTTATGAGCGTACTCTTGGGCATAACCTAGATTCCCAGAGATGAAATTTATAGGGTTATTTATTTCATGAGCAATTCCAGCCGCCATTTGCCCTAAGCCGGACATTTTCTCGCTTTGGATTAACTTAAGTTGCATTTGTTGTAAATTCTCGTAGGCTTGGCTGACTTCTATAACTTTTTCCTCCAATAAGGTGTTTTTTTCTTCTAATTTTTCAGCAAGAACATGAAGCTTTAAATGCAGCTTGACGCGAGCTAATACTTCCTCCTGTTGGAAGGGTTTGGTAATATAATCAACAGCCCCAAGCTGAAACCCTTCCACTTTATTTGCTGTATCCGAGAGCGCAGTCATAAATATAATGGGAATCTGTTTAGTTTCTGGATTAGCCTGTAATCGACGACAGGTTTCAAATCCATCAATCTCTGGCATCATCACATCTAGTAAGATTAGATCGGGTAGAGCATATTTAACTCGCTCTAGTGCCATTTTTCCCGATTTCGCCACCCGAACTTCAAATCCTTCTTGGCTTAAGGCATCAGATAATACACCTAAGTTAGCTGAATTGTCATCAACTATAAGAATCGTACCATGTGCTTTAATTTCTGAATTCATAAACCTTACTTGTAGGACTGAATAAACGTTAAAATCTCTTCGTCTTGAAAGTCCTTTGCCATCTGATGCAATATTTTAGCAAAGGGAATGTATTTTGGGTCTATTGCTTCAAGTAATACCGCCTGCTTAACTATTTGTAAGAAATTTCCTTTCATAGCCAGCTCGTATAGCATTTCCATTTCTATAGCAGGCGGGGCAATTAGCTCATTGGTGTCTGAGCCGATCGCCAGTTGAGCTTCATTGGCTTCGTAAAGCCATTCTAACTGAAGATACTGTTGCAATTTTTGCAGGAGTTCCGTGGCTTGAACAGGTTTGGGAATAAAAGTGTTGCCTCCTGCTTCTAAACTTCTGTATTGATCGGCTTCAAATACGCTGGCAGAAGAGACAATAATGATGGTGTCTTTGAAGTTGTCCGATTCTCTAACCCGCTTAATTAGCTCGAAGCCATCTAGTTCGGGCATTAGTAAGTCGGTAACGATTAAATCTGGTTCTACCTCCAGAATTTTTTCCCACCCTTCCTGCCCATCGTTCGCTTCAGACACCTCAAAGCCGATCGGACTGAGCAAATTGCTAATTACCGAACGGTTAGCCCATTTGTCATCAATAACCACAATCTTAGGTTGGCGCTCTTTGATGCCGATAATCTGGCCGCGATGGTCAATTTGAGAAGTTTTCACCCATTCATCGGCTTGAGATAGATTGACATCAAACCAGAAAATACTGCCAACATTCATCTCACTTTGAACCTGAATGGTACTGCCCATTAGTTCTACAATCCTTTGGCTAATTGCCAGTCCTAATCCCGTACCTTCCGTCTGCCGCCTGCGATCTCCTACCTGCTCGAAGGGCTGAAAGATAGCTTGAAATTGATCTTGTGCAATGCCGGTACCTGTATCGCGTATTTCAAAGCGAATTTTTTCTTCTGTGGCAAAGCTGACTATAAAACTAACAGTGCCCTCATCCGTAAATTTAATAGCGTTGCTTAAAAGATTAATTAACACTTGTCGCAAGCGTTTTTCATCCGCACGAATACCGATCGGGAGTTCGGGGCTTGATGGAAAATGAAACTGAATTCCCTTTAGTTCAGCTCGGATGCGACACATTTCTGCTACACCTTGTAGGAACGCCGGGAAATGAAAATCCGTAGGCATGAGTTCCACTTTCTGTGCTTCAATCTTCGACAAGTCGAGAATATCATTGATTAAGGTCAGTAAATGCGAACCGCACTGATAAATAACATCAATGCGCGATCGCTCTTCTTCATTCAAGACTTTGGAACGCTGAAGAATCTGTGCGTATCCCATGATGCCATTAAGGGGAGTTCGCAACTCGTGGCTCATGTTGGCAAGAAATTCACTTTTTGCGCGACTTGCTGCTTCGGCTGCTTCCTTAGCTTTTGCCATTAGGAATTCTGCTTGTTTGCGATCGTGGATATCGGTACAAGTGCCAACCCACTCCCGGATGCTGCCATCTTCATCCAGAATTGGTACCCCTCTAGCTTGGAAATAACGATAGTTTCCATCCGCTCCGCGAATTTGATATTCTATGTCATACAGGTTTTTCGTTTGCACTGCTTCCATCCAGACCTGATTCGTTCGTTCGCGATCGTCCGGGTGAATTGCATCTAACCAGCCAAAACCAATTACCTCAGCTTCGGTTTGTCCGGTGTAAGCTCTCCAACTCGGCATATCAGGGCATCTTCCTTCAGCATCCGCTGTCCAGACAATTTGGGACGTGGCAGCGATTAGCGAACGATAGCGTTCTTCGCTTTGTTTTATAGCATCTTCGGCTTGTTTGCGATCGCTAATGTCATTATTAATTTCGAGTTGGGCACAAGGCTTTCCTTCTCCGTCGCGCTGCAATGTCCAGCGACTCGCCACAATAATATGCCGACCATCACTGGTGGTATGCTGCACTTCTGCTTCCCAACTTCCCTGCTGGAAAAACTCTGCCAATACGGTTTCTAATGGTTTAGGGAAGACGGTTTTCAGGAATGTGTGAATGTACTGCCCAACTACTTCCGCTTTTGTCCAACCGTAGAGATTTTCTGCACCTTGGTTCCAGTAGATGATGCGGTCATCCATGTCCCGAATAATGATACCATCGCTAGCTAAGTCGAGCATTTCTAGCGTTTGGCGGATTTTTTGCTCGGCTTGTTTGCGATCGGTAATATCTCGTGTGGTGGCGATGATGCCGAGGATATTGCCATTAGTATCACGCCAAGGAGCCTTTGTAGTCAAAAAGGTCTTAGTGGTTTCATCATGAGAAGAGATATCTTCCTCGTAACTCTCAGTGATTCCTGCTGCCATGATGTGGCGATCTTTTGCCATCATTTCACGGGCAGTGTCAGGCGGCAGTAATTCCCAATCATCTTTGCCGATGATTTCCTCACTTGGCTTGCCCAAGAAGTTTGCCGCATTGGAGTTAAGGGCAACATATCGACCTTCCCGGTCTTTAACCACAATGATGTCTGGCGTACTTTCCAGAATCGAGTTCAGCAGTGCATTGCGCTCGCGCAGTTCTGCTTCGGCAAGTTTGCGATCGTTAATATTTCGCGCTATGGCGATGATGCCGAGAATATTGCCCTGAGTGTCTCGCCAAGCAGCCTTAGTAGTTAAAAAGGTTCCGCCGATCTCACCTTGAAAGATTTCTTCTTCGTAGGTTTCAGTAATGCCGGCTTCGATGAGCTGGCGGTCTTTTGCCATCATTGAAACGGCGACGGCAGGCGGCAGCAGTTGGGAATCATCTCTGCCCAGGATGTCCTCAATGGGTTTACCGATAAAGTTTGCTACGTTGGAATTGAGAGCAACATATCTGCCTTCTCGATCTTTGACCACAACGATGTCTGGTGTACTTTCTAAAATAGAGTTCAAAAGTGCATTGCGTTCGCGCAGAGCTTCTTCAGCTTGTTTGCGCTCTGTTATATCCGTATTTGCTCCCACCCATTCGCGAATCGTGCCATCAGCTTCTAAGATAGGCACTCCACGACAACTCATGTAGCGGTATTCCCCGTCATGGCGACGCATACGGCATTCAACTTCATATAGCGATCGATTAGCAACAGCAGTTGACCAGGCAGTGACCATAGACGAGCGATCGTCTGGATGGATAGCGTTGATCCCACCCCCTCCCTTGTAATCATCAAATGTCTGTCCTGTAAATGCACTCCAAGTAGGTTGCTCGATCGCCATTTCGCCGTCCGCATTACAGATCCAAATAATTTGAGCGGTGGCTTCCATCAAAGAACGAAACCGTTCTTCACTTTGTTTGAGGACTTCTTCTGCGATTTTGCGATCGCGAATATCCCGCGTAATAGTGGCAATTCCTACGGGTTCATTAGTCTCTGGATGTTTAATCAGAAATAGGGTGTAATCTACCAGGATGGGTTGACCTGTCACGAAATGTCTGAAGCGGAAATCACTCCGGCAACTTCCCTCTTTCATCAGCGCAGGCAGAATAGACTGCTGTACCAAATCCAAATCTTCTGCCATAAAGAAGTCGGTAAGGTGCTTGGTTCTGGCTTCGTCCAAACTACTGAGTCCCACCAAATCCAGACCCGCCTGATTCACCAGTATAGGGCGACCCTCCATTGATGCCACGCCAATAAAGTCACGGCTGTTCTCGATGGTTGTAGCGAGCAATTGCCGTTCTTCCTCTGCTTTTTTGCGATCGCGCAGCGCAGCCTGCTGTTCGCGAATATCCCGCACAATAGTCGAAAGGAACTCGACTTCACCCGCTTCGGTTTTGTGGACAATCAAAACCTGGGAGACCGGAATTTCTTCCCCATCGCGTGACAAAAACAGGGTTTCACCAGCCCACCTACCCTCTCGCAAGGCGGTGGGAATTATTTCGTTGTGGAACTTTGCTTTAGCCGAGGGAGCTAATACAGAATCTATAGTAAACGGCGATCGTGCTTCCTCTGGGGACATCCCCAGCATTTCCTGTCCGGCTTTGTTGAGATAGACACTATGCCCAGTCACATCCACAACTCCTACTAAGTCGGAAGTTGCTTCCAAAATTGCCGTCAGTCGTGCCTGCTTTTGTTCTGCCCGCTTGCGATCGGTAACTTCAATCACAATCCCACCCAGACCAAAAACCATGCCATTTTCATCCAGCAAAGGATAGTAAGATGCTTGCCAATAGCGCACGATGCCCGGTTCTTTCGGCGTTTCACCTACTAATTCATAGTCGAGAATTGGCTGGCCCGTATCCAGAATGCCTTGCAGAATTGGTTCCACAGTCGGGGCCAATTCTGGCAGCACTTCACGCACTGACCTACCAATATGGTCTGCCACACAAACGCCATTCATCTGGGCCAGAACTTCGTTAATTTGGACGTACCGGAGTTGGTGGTCAAAAATCAGCATTCCGGCGTTGGCACCTGCAAAAAAAGCGTCGAAGTGAGCCTGTCGCAATACCTGTGCTGTTGTGCTCTCTTGCTGTGGCGGTTGGGTTTTCTCTGGTGGGAATTTGCTCATGTTGGCTCGTGGATTTCAGCTATAATTCTAGAACTTCTTTCCAATGGGGCGATCGCAAGGTTTTCGTTTTCTCCTCTTGGGGTACTTAATAAAACGTTCAGTAGGGCGACCATTCGGTTTTCAATCGGCGATATAGGTATCCCTTGCAACAATATCTCCGTTAATTCTTCGGATGTATCGCCAAGCAGTTCTATTGCTCATCAATTATATCTGTAGAACATTGGTGACAACATAAGCTAGGGAAGCGTTTGTCAATCAGCAATTATGCTCAGCATTTACTCAGATTTTGGGGGGGAAACTTAGATTTGGGCGATCGAGCAATCATGCCTCGCGCCATATTTATGCCTACTCACCCCCAAATCGCAAATTTTCTACTCCTCAACAAGCAGTGTTTTCAGTAATTTTACTGATTGACAAATGCAATTAAGTTTTAATTTGTCTGCAATGTCGGTAGAATGCCAACTATTCTGGGAACGTTATCAATTTTAGTTATATCCGTTAAATTTTTAGTTAGATATTCTTAGATATACACAATACGGACTCAACTGGTACAGTAAGAGAAATATTTCTCCCACCAGTTAAACTCATTGTAATATAGGCCTATTTGACTTGTCCACTTAAACAGTCATTCCATAATCACTGCTTAATTTTATAACTGAAAATTAACAAACCTTTAGCGAAAAGTATGATAAAATCCCAGAGAGTTAACTTTAACTAAAGTTAGTAGGGGGCAATACTCCGGACAGTTTTTAAAGAGGGATGCGACGCCTACGGCAAGCAACGCTTACGCAATAAATCACAGAAGCG
>NZ_JAUBSA010000112.1:0-14197 GCF_036702115.1 Microcoleus sp. LAD1_D5
AGTTAATAGTTGGGATTCAATCCAGTCAAGCAAAACTTTCCATTATATCATAAAATTATTTTGCAAGAGGTCTAATATCCGCTGTTGCAGCAGATATTTATGAGGAGCCCTGCAGATCGCCTCTTTGAACAGATGACTAAATTAAAATTTACTCATGCCTAGCAATGCAGCTAAATCAGCAAGTTTGAGGTCTTGACTTAGATATTTGTTGATGTATAGTATTTATCAGCTTTGTGGGGGAACTGTCCATATAAATAATAACATGAGAAAACTCGATTTCACTTTACTTATTGGTTTGACTCCAAAAGCTGTAATCTTGTTTTTTTCAAGTGTTTTTAAGCAAATTTATTCTCGTTTCATCTTGAAACCAAGATTTGAGTTTATTTTTTTGCGGGATTTGCGGTAGTAGACTCTAACCATCAAGCTACTTTGAGGAATTTTCTCGAGCTTTTTTTATTTTCAACTCGATGTCGGCATCCTGAGCTTTTTCGTTGTTATTCACAGGCTTCGATACCTTTAATTTGGCTTTCATACGATAGTGTAATTGCTTGTGTAATGTTTGATATTTAACTGATAGGTGATAGTTATCTTCTACCCAGTGACCAATTTCTTTATAAGTCTTAAAATCACAGGACTCTTCACTTAATTTTTCTGAGATTCCGGCTACTACCGCGGAAGGAATTACTCGTGGTCTACCGATTGCTTGCCGTATTTATAACAGTTCTGACCAACCGCCAGCACTATATTGTTTTAACCATCTATGTACAGTAATTCTATGTACACCTAAACGTTCAGCTACATCTGTAAGGCTTTGACTCGCTCCTGTTTTTAACCAATAAAGTGCCTGAATTTTTTGTTTATTAGGTAGAATTCGCTGCTCGAACAGAATTATTTTTAACTCGTCTGCTGTTAAATCAATTCTTTCTTGGTAGTTTACTTTCATAAAGTATTCCTCAAACTTGGTTCTTCATTTTAGCATTTCATTGGGGGCAAGGATATTATTAACTAAATTTCCCTTTTCAGTAACGTTAGCCTGCCGCTTAAAGACTAGCAACGTAATATCATCAAACACTTTCTGCTTACCAATATGTTGCCTCACATCTACAATCACCGCATCCTTAACTTCAGCAGCAGACTTGTGCCAATTTTGACTAATTACTTCACACAGTTGCTTAATTCCATACTGCTTTTTGCCGATGTTATAGGCTTCTGGAATCCCATCAGTATAAAGCACCACGCCATCTCCAGGTTCTAGGTCAATCAGGATGTGACTGATGAAGCCTGCGATATCATCATCTAAAGCGATCGGGAAACCTAAATCCATCGTGTCGATGCGCTCAACCTCTCCATTTTTTCGCACCACTAGCGTTTCTTCATGCTGACCGCTGATGCTGATCCGTCCTTCGGAGTAGCTCAAAATCGCCAGCGTCAGACTTTTCTCAGAATTCATGCGCTGCACGTTTTTGTAGAGGGTACGGTTGAGTACATCCAGGAATCGAACGGGGTCTAGTTCACGAATCTCTTGCAGGGTGCGAACTGAGGTTTGCGCCATCAGCATCAGAATGCCACTCTCCAGGCCATGTCCGGTGACATCACCGATCGCCAGTGTGACAATACCATCTATCTGTAGCACGTCGTAGTAGTCACCTCCTACTTCATCGGCGGGTTCCATGTATCCGGCGATATCTAGTCCGTCAATTTCCAGTTCCTCAGAGTTGGGCAAAATCATTTGCTGGATCTGACGGGCCACATTCACTTCTGCACCTAAGCGGAGGTTGTCTACTTTAAGTTTTTCGTTGAGGGCAATGATTTCCTGATTAGCATTAGCGAGTTCTGCTGTTCGTTCTTTAACTTTGTCTTCGAGGGTTTCCAAGGATTCTTGGATTTGCCTCGCCATGCTGTTGAACGATCGTGCCAGCAGACCGATTTCGTCTGCAGATCGCATCTTCACACGCATATCTAAGTTACCCGCCGTAAACTGGGCAACGGCTTCGGTGAGGTAAATCACAGGCTTGGTTAATAGTTGTGCGATCGCCAAAGCGAGGATAGTTACAATTGTGGCGATGATTGCTAATAAAAGAAGTGCATCACGTATTTGTTTTTTTACAGGTGCTAGGGCAACGGCAATGGGTTGTGCGAAAAGGACTGACCAAGGTTGATATTTCAGGTGGGCGATCGCTAAGAGCCTCCACTCATTATTACCCGTAGCTGCCAATCGTGTGGTTAGATCAGGCTGTTTAGTGTCTAATGCTTGCTTGAGGTCGGGCAAATTGATTGCAAGTTCTTTCGTTAGAGTCTTAGACAAACGCCCTTCGCGTTGCAGTTTAGCTACAACATTGGGTGACAAAGGCACAATTGATTTGAAAAGGAGTTCCGGTGTAGTGCTATGTGCCAGATGAATATAGTGTTCATCTAAAAGAACTGCTAAGGATTTCGCACCTGCGCGTTCAGTTTCCCGAGTCACCAACTGCTGGACAGATGTGGCATTGTATGTCACCCGCAATACACCCAATATATTTCCCTTCGCATCGCGAACAGGACTGCTAAAAAAAAGCGTAGCGAGGTTGGGAGTTGTCGTCGATTGCCTAATACTAGAAACAAAAGGTAGTTGAGTTTTGAGCGGTTCTTGGAAGTAATCTTGACCGGATTCATCTCGTCCAACATCCGGTGTATTCGTATCGAGTACATTCCGTCCCTTTAAGTTGAGCAAGGCATAGGAGATAATATTAAGCATATCTTTGCGACTGAGGCGGCTTAAGGTTTCAGTCGCTAACATCTCTTGGGGACTACCATTTCGCCGTTCTGGAAGTAGGCCCAGATAGGCGGCCAAACCTGGTAAAATCGCTTCTACGCGCACGGCATTAAGATTCCCATCGATAAACCCATCTATTCTGTAAGCGGTTTCGTTAGCCGCCGCAGATAGGGCTTGTCGTGCGTTGTCGGTCAATGCCTTTTGAGTTGTCTGCTTGTTGATAAATGCTAACAGCAGCAACGGAATTAGAGCAACGAGGAGAAACGACACGATTAACTTTGTACGAATACTTTTGAAAAAGGATCGCTTCATGGTTTCAGACTAGGAGGGGGGGTTAAGAAAGAAGAATTGAACAAGGTTTCTAGATTGGGAAGGCGCGTCACATTGCCAGCGCGAATAAAAAAGTCCGCATATTTCTTGGCGTTTTTGTAGATATAATTAGGACTGTCTGATTGAAAGAAGTTTTGATTTTCTGCAAAGTCAGTGAGGTCTATTCCCTCGAAAGAGACTTTCTTGCTGGGAATATTCAACGCTTTGCTCGCGATCTCGTTTCCTTCCGGAATATTTGTTTCCCAATAAGACAAGGCTTGAAGCCAGCCTCGCACAAAGGCGCGAATATCTTCGGGGCGATCGCGTATCACCTCACCCCGAAACGCGACCAAATCCAAAATTAAACCTGGGGTTTGTTTGCTTGTAAACAGGATATGTGCGCCTAATTTTAATGCTTCAGAAAGATACGGTTCCCAAGTGTGCCCTGCTTGGATAGCCTTGTTTTGTAGGCGATCTGGAACTTCTAAAGCATCGACTTTAACCAGCCTAACATCATCGCTCGTCAGCTTAGAGGTTTTCAACATCTCCGTAACGAATACTTCGCTAAAGCCGCCTAGATTTGCACCAAGCTTTTTTCCTTTCAAGTTAAGAATTGTTTTAATATCCGATTGTGCGACTACCACATCTGCACCTGTCGATTCATCCACAACCATCACAGCTTGTATATCAGGATTTGTGGCACTCAAGATAATCAAATTGCCCAAGGGCAATCCGATCCCATCATACTTCCCTGCACTGAAATCCGCTTGTTGCATTGAGTAGTCTACATTGCTCAGTTCCACGTCTATCCCTTGCGCTTTGAAGAATCCTTTCTTTTGAGCAATGACGACAGGTATATAGCCAACAAAAGGGACAAAACTTACTTTCAGGGGAGGACGTTTTACTTTTAAAGGTTGCGAAGAATGACAAGCAAACAGCAGGCAGCAGGTAATAATAAAGAGGCTGTTGAAAAATGAGCGCTTCATGGTTTCAGGCTAGCAGGGGGGGTTAAGAAAGAAGAATTGAACAAGGTTTCTAGATTGGGAAGGCGCGTCACATTGCCAGCGCGAATAAAAAAGTCCGCATATTTCTTGGCGGTTTTGGAGATATAATTAGGACTGTCGGATTGAAAGAAGTTTTGATTATTTGCAAAGTCAGTAAAGTCTATTCCCTCGAAAGAGAGTTTATTGCTGGGTATATTCAGCGCTTTGCTCACGATCTTCTTTCCTTCGGGAATATTTGCTTCCCAATATGACAAGCCTTGAAGCCAGCCTCGCACAAAGGCGCGAATATCTTCAGGGCGATCGCGTATCACCTCACCCCGAAACGCGACCAAATCTAAAATTAAGCCTGGGGTTTGTTTGCTTGTAAACAGGATATGCGCCCCTAATTTTAATGCTTCAGAAAGATACGGTTCCCAAGTGTGTCCTGCTTGGATAGCATTGTTTTGTAGGCGATTGGGAACTTCTAAAGCCTCGACTTTCACCAGGCTAAGATCATCGCTCGTCAGTTTAGAGGCTTTCAACATCTCAGTAACGAAAACCTCGCTAAAGCTGCCTAGATTGGCACCCAGCTTTTTTCCTTTCAAGTTAGGGATTGTTTTAATCTCCGATTGTGCGACTACCACATCTGCACCTGTCGATTCATCCAAAACCATCACAGCTTGCATATCAGGATTGGTGGCACTCAATATCACCAAATCCCCCAAGGTCAATCCGATCCCATCATACTTCCCTGCACTGAAATCCGCGTCTTGCAATTGTGAGTAGTCTACATACCTCAGTTCCACGTCTATCCCTTGCCCTTTGAAGAATCCTTTTTCTTGAGCAATGATCAGAGGTGTATAGCTGACAAAAGGGACAAAAGATACTTTTAGGGGAGGACGTTTTACTTTTAAAGGTTGCGAAGAATGACAAGCAAACAGCAGCCAACAGGTAATAATAAATATACAGATGTAATTGAGTAGTTTAGACATACTAGCTAGAGCATTCCTGGTGTAGAAAAGGCGACTGATATTTTCTGGAACCCGATCGACCTAAGTGCATCCTCCGCAATCGCCGCTAAACCTGTTCCGGCGGCGATATCTAGAACAAGCTTGCCCGATCGCACTTTGGCCAATTCTACTAACCGAGTTGCAGCCTGTTTGTGAAATTCATTCTCGTAGTCGGGGCGGTTGTTGAAGCCCTTGGAAGTCTGCCGTTTGTAGGCACTTAGCGAGTCAGTCATGCCGAATTACTGGTTGAACTTTCTACATTGTGGCAGTTATGGTCGATCGCGACTCTCGTCCGAGGTGACATCACTCAGCAATCTCTACAATGCCCGCAAATGTATGCAAAATCGCTACCGAGTATCAACTCTCCGGCAACAAACACCCGCCCAAGTGGGATCGCGAAGCTGTAATCCGCTACAATCTGTGTTTGGTAAAGAATTTTTACAAGTTCACAGCCCATTACAGCCTTTGCGGCTTGTACTACCCAACCTGCCTGAAAATATGGATTTTGCTACTCTTGCTGCCCAGCTAAATGCTGGAACTATCTTGCCAGAGGGAATTGTCATCCTCACCCTCTTGGTGGTTCTCGTCGGCGATTTAATCGTAGGCCGCAGTTCCTCGGGTTGGACTCCCTACGTTGCCGTTGCGGGTTTGTTGGCCGCCGTCGCTGCCTTGTGTTTGCAGTGGGATAACACGGATACCATCTCGTTTCTAGGCGGTTTTAACAGCGATGCCTTGAGTTTAGTGTTTCGCGGAATTATCGCTTTGAGTACGGCTGTCACTATTTTGATCTCCGTCCGCTATGTACTGCAAACGGGTACTGCTTTAGCGGAATTTATCGGCATTTTGCTGACCGCTACTTTGGGGGCAATGTTCCTCAGCGGCGCTGATGAATTGGTGATGATTTTTATTTCATTGGAAACTCTGAGTATCTCGTCTTATTTGCTGACGGGTTACACAAAACGCGACCCGCGTTCCAATGAAGCTGCTTTGAAATATTTGTTAATTGGGTCGTCTTCTTCGGCAGTGTTTCTCTACGGGCTTTCGCTGCTGTACGGGTTGTCTGGCGGCGAAACTAAGCTGAGTGCGATCGCGGCTAACCTTTCTACTGTGAATGAAGGTCAATCTCTCGGTTTGGTGATTGCTTTGGTTTTTGCGATCGCCGGAATCGCCTTCAAAATCTCTGCGGTTCCCTTCCACCAATGGACTCCTGACGTTTACGAAGGTTCTCCTACACCCGTTGTTGCCTTCCTTTCTGTCGGTTCCAAAGCAGCAGGTTTTGCCCTAGCAATCCGCTTGTTAACAACTGCTTTCCCCGTACTTATCGAACAGTGGCAGTTCGTGTTCACTGCCTTAGCCATTCTCAGCATGGTGTTGGGAAATGTGGTTGCCCTCGCCCAGACTAGCATGAAGCGGCTTTTGGCTTATTCGTCGATCGCCCAAGCCGGTTTTGTGATGCTGGGTTTGATTGCAGGAACAGAAGCCGGTTACTCCAGCATGATATTTTATCTGTTGGTTTACCTGTTCATGAACTTGGGTGCTTTCGCCTGCATCATCCTGTTCTCGCTGCGGACTGGAACCGACCAAATTAGCGAATACTCCGGTTTGTACCAAAAAGACCCGCTGTTAACTTTAGCCTTAAGTATTTGCCTGCTTTCTCTCGGTGGAATTCCGCCCCTGGCTGGATTTTTCGGCAAAATCTATCTGTTCTGGGCCGGCTGGCAAGCAGGACTTTACGGCTTAGTTATTCTGGGATTAATTACCAGCGTAGTTTCGATTTACTACTACATCCGCGTTGTCAAGATGATGGTAGTAAAAGAACCTCAAGAAATGTCAGACGCGGTAAAAAATTATCCCGAAATTCGCTGGAACCTTCAGGGAATGCGACCTTTGCAAGTCAGCGTTGTACTCACTTTGGTTGCGACAACATTGGCGGGAATTTTGTCGAACCCTTTGTTTAATTTGGCTAATGATGCTATTACCAAAACTCCCATGTTGCAGTCGGCATTGAGTCAGGTGCAACCTGTGGTGGGTGCGAAAATTGAATCGAATTTGGTGTCTCGCCGGGATTAATTTTTCCTGGTTTTGAAATAGTGGAAAACGCCTAACTCTGTGAAGTTGGGCGTTTCTTTTTTGTTGTGATATACTGTTAATTAGGATTTTTAACCGCCGATGTAGGCAGATTAACGCAGATTAAGGCAGATAAAAGTTAGTACAGAGGCAACAATGTTAGTACAAAGTAAGGAAAAGTTTTATACTCCAGATGAGTACCGGGACTTAGAGGAAACTGCTGAGTTTAGAAATGAATACCGCGATGGAGAAATTGTACAAATGACGGGTGGTAGTATTAATCACAGCCAGATCATCGGTAATATTTATGCGTTCTTAAAATCTGCTTTGCGGGGAAAGAATGCCAGACCATTTATGAGCGATTTGCGGTTGTGGATTCCTCGGTATCGACGCGGGACTTATCCAGATGTGATGGTAGTTGAAGGAGAATTAGTTTGCACAGAGGGACGGAAAGATGAAATACTCAATCCTGTGCTGATTGTGGAAGTGCTTTCTAAGTCTACCAAGGATTTCGATCGGGAGGATAAGTTTCGGTTTTATAGATCTATCCCCGAATTCCGTGAATATGTGTTAGTCAATCAATCTGAGTTTTTAGTCGCACAATATATTAAAACCGAATCAAATGAATGGTTGTTTCGGGAATATGAGGGAGAATCAGCAATAGTTTCCTTCGCTTCAGTGGAAGTGCAAATGTCGATGCTGGATATTTATGAGCTGGTCGTATTTGAAACCCAGGAAACGGAAGTACCAGAATAAAATTAATGCTATAGATTCCCGCCTTGGGAATCCAATTTATTCAGTAGTAATTGAGGTGGCAAACAAGAAGTCGGGGAGCGGATTGGTTAGCGCCAGAGTTTCAAAAATTAAATTAGGAGTACCATTAGATGAATGTAATTTGGTTACTTTTAAAGGCTTCTTGGTTAAATGTTTCCATCGCCATACTCACAGGCTTAATTAGTGGCGGTTGCAGCGCTATGTTAATTGCTCTAATCAACCGCGCCATCAGCGACAATTCAAATCAGAATTTAGTCTGGTATTTTGCCGGATTAGCAGTTTTGGCTCTCCTCGCCGGAGTCATATCGCAATTTTTGTTAATCTACCTTTCTCAAGAAGCGGTTTATAATTTGCGTCTGAGTTTGAGTCGCGGGATTTTGTCTACTCCTTTGCGGAATTTGGAAGAGTTGGGCGCTAATCGCTTGCTGGCAACTCTCACCGATGATGTGGGAACGCTTTCTAATACTATATTTTTGATTCCTTTTCTCTGTGTTGATATCGCCGTTGTGGTCGGCTGCTTAACTTATTTAAGCACGATTTCGGGTACAGTTTTTGTTGTTGTATTTAGTTTTTTGGTGCTGACGATTGGCACGGTGCAGTTGTTGCTCACTAAAATGCGGAAATTCTTCGATTTAGCCAGAGAAGAACAAGATATATTGTTTAAGCATTTTCGCAGTATTACTGATGGAATTAAGGAACTAAAACTCCATTCCTTGCGCCGCCAAGAGTTTTTTACGGAACAATTGCAGGTGAGTGCTGATGCTTCCCGCGATTATAACGTGACTGCTTTGAATACTGGTGCAGTTGCGATGGGAGTTGGGCAGTTGCTGTTTTTTATGCTGATGGGTTTGTTGTTATTTGTCTTACCCAAATTTGTGCCGGTTTCTACTCCGGTTTTGTCAGCTTACATTCTGACAAGTACCTATTTGATGTCTCCGTTTAACAATATTTTGCAAAGGTTGCCGGCGATTTTTCGGGCTAATACTTCTGTGGAAAAGATAGAGAGGATGGGATTGGCTTTGGCAAGTCAAGCTGAGATAAATTCAACGGTTAAACCGTTTCAAAATGCTCAGTGGGATACGCTGGAGTTAAATCGAATAATTCACAGCTATCCCGGAGAAAAAGAAGACAGCAATTTTATTTTGGGCGAGCTTAATTTGAAGTTTCATCCGGGTCAATTGGTGTTTATAATTGGCGGTAACGGCAGCGGAAAGTCTACTTTAGCTAAGTTAATCACTGGTTTGTACATTCCTGAATTGGGAGAAATTCTCCTAGATGGCCAGCCAATTACTGATGAGAATCGTGAGTGGTACAGGCAGAATTTTTCGGCGATTTTTTCGGATTTCTATCTGTTTGAAAGGCTTTTGGGGATGACTAATCACGATTTGGACAAGCAGGCTGCTGAATATTTGCGAGAGTTTCATTTGGAAAATAAAGTTCAGGTGAAAGATGGAGTTTTGTCAACTACGGCTTTGTCTCAGGGACAGCGAAAGCGGCTGGCTTTGCTGACGGCGTATTTGGAAGATAGACCGATTTATTTGTTTGATGAATGGGCTTCGGATCAAGACCCGTTTTTCCGGGATATTTTTTACAAGCAGTTGCTACCGGAGTTGAAGCGGCGGGGGAAAACGGTGTTTGTGATTAGTCACGACGATCGCTATTTTGATATTGCCGATCGCGCAATTAAACTAGATTACGGTAAAGTTGAGTATGACCGATAAAATGGATAAGTACCGAATTGTCGAAACTTTGACCGAAAGCCAGGTTTCCGACTTGATGGAGTTGTACAAAAACGAGTTTTGGAGCGACAAGCGGACGCGGGAAGATGTGGTGAAAATGCTGGCGGCGACTGATGTTATCATTGGTTTTGTCGATGAGAGCGATCGGCTAATTGCTTTTAGCCGCGTCATTACCGATTTCGTATACAGAGCCATGATTTTTGATGTCATTATCAAGCCGACACACAGAAAGATGGGACTGGGTGCGAAGTTGATGGATGCAGTTTTAAATCATCCCAAATTGCAAGCTGTCGAGAACTTGGCTCTTAACTGTTTGCCGAACATGATGCCGTTTTACGAGCGTTGGGGTTTCACAGATGATGTGGGCGAGATGAAGTTTATGCGGCGAACAACAGGCTGAACTCAGCCCCTTGAAAGCCCCAATTTTTCTCGAATTACATCTTCTTTGAAACCTACTAAAACAGCCGTTCCATCTTTAACGAAAAGAGGACGTTTCACCAGCATAGCATCCTTAGCAAAAGCCTCTACCCACTGTTCGCTCGTCCAATTATTCTTGTCCTCGCCCAAAGCCCGGTAAGATTGACCGGAAGTATTTCGCATGGGTTGAAAGCCCAAAGCAGCTACCCAGCTTTGAATTTTTTCGCGAGTCGGTGGCTGTTCTTTTGTGTTAATGAACTCGTAATTAACCTCGCTATCTTTGAGCCACTGGAAAGCTTTTTTGCAGGTGCCGCAATTCGGGATTCCGTAAACTTGAATTGACATAATATTGTTGAGTGTTGACTGTTGACTGTTGGCTGTTGACTGGTGACAGGAAAGCTAATAACAACTGACAAGCAATAACTACTAACTAATGACTAATGACTAATGACTACTGACTAATCTAGCTTGTTGAACCCATTTTTGCACGCGATCGACTGAAGGAGTCAAGTCATTGCGCTGCATTGTCGCTACGTGGAGCCTTAAAACTTGTTGGTGCAATCTCTCCACGGGCATTTGAGCCAATTGAGCCGGAGAAGCAACGCCGGCGTGAAGTAACAGCCCGCAATACTGACAGCCTACACTCGGAATTCCAGCCAAATTTGCCATCGCTACCCATTTATTAACATATTGAATGTTAACCTGTAATTGATGCGCTAGCAACATTTTCGCAGCCGGTGTTTTCGTCATGCGAATTAGTTGTCCGGTTGTGGTGATGCTGCACTCTTCCAGTTGAGATTGGTTTTCCTTGCTCAATCCCGGTAAGTGTGCGATCGGCCAATCGCGTACTTGCGCTGAAGTTTGAGGAGCTTTGTGAGAAATTTTCATGTTTTTTCAGTGAACTTTACTTATACTTTAAAGTCTAAAATATCAAACAGTCAATAGAGGCGATCGCCTATCTCACAAAATTAACAAAAACCAGACAAACGAATTTGACTAATTGCGGGTGTGGTGACATTTCTGCTAATTGCCTGCGGACTAACACTTTTAGCATTTTTTTTACCAGTCGGGCAGGGTTCTTGCTTAACAAAATCATGCCGGCGATGACGACAAATACGATAAAAAAGACCGCCCTAAAAATGATAGCAAAAAAGAAGCTTACGATTACACTTTCCGGCAAAATTGCTGCCTAGTTGGCAGTCAGGACTTTAGTGCTTTAATGCCGAGAATGCAAAAACTTCCACCTTAGTACAAACCCCACTCAAAATTATCGGTTTTTACCCATGACAATTACACGAGGTTATGATTTGTTAACTAATACTTTACAGCAACGGCGGCAAAAACTGGCACGTTTAATTAATTTTCCGGTAATTCTCTGGTCGGGGTGCCGAATTCCTCGCAATTATCCGGCACTTACTTATCCATTTCGCGCCAGTAGTCACTTTCTATATTTTGCTGGTTTGCCCTTAGAAAATGCTGCCATTCGCTTAGAATCGGGAAAATTAGAATTGTTCTTAGATGATGCACCTGCTAGCAGCACGCTTTGGCACGGAGAAATGCCGAAAAGAGCAGAAATTGCCGAACTAATTGGCGCTGATGCTGCTTTCCCAATGGCCGAATTGAAAGGCCGAGCGACAAATGCAGCAACCATCGCCGTTCAGGATTCTTGGACTCAGTTGCAACAGTCCCAAATTCTCGTAGCTTGCGGGGCGGGACGCCATCGCCCTCTGGCACCGCCCAACTCGCCAACCGGAATCGACCTAGAATTAACCAAGGCGATCGTATCTCTGCGCCTGAGCCACGATGCAGGCAGTTTGGCCGAATTGCGTCAAGCTGCGGCTGTCACCGTAGAAGCTCACAAAGCGGGAATGGCGGCAACTCGAAATGCTCAAATTGAAGCAGGGGTGCGCGCTGCAATGGAAAGTGTCATCATCTCAGAAAACATGACCTATGCCTATCCCAGTATAGTTACAGTACATGGCGAAGTTCTGCACAGTGAACATTATCACAATTCCCTACAAACCGGAGATTTGCTGTTAGCAGATCTCGGTGCGGAAACATCAACGGGATGGGCGGCCGATGTGACTCGCACTTGGCCGGTTTCTGGCAAGTTTTCTCCGACTCAAAGAGCGATTTATGATGTAGTTTTGGCAGCGCACGATGCTTGTATTGATAAAATTAGTCTGGGCGTGGAATATCAAGATATTCATCTGTTAGCTGCTAGAATTATGGCGGAAGGATTAGTAGATTTGGGCATCTTGCGAGGCAATGTTGAAGATTTGGTAGAAATGGACGCTCACGCGCTATTTTTTGTACACGGTATCGGACATCTAATTGGTTTGGATGTTCACGATATGGAAGATTTAGGAGATTTGGCTGGCTATGAAGAAGGAAGAACCAGAAGCAGTCGGTTTGGCTTGGGATTTTTGCGACTGAATCGAGTTTTGCGTCCGGGAATGCTGGTATCGATAGAACCGGGATTTTATCAAGTTCCGGCAATCTTAAATAACCCAGAAAATCGTGCCAAATATGAAGATTTTGTTAAGTGGGACGAGTTGGAAAAATTCGCTGATGTGCGGGGAATACGCATAGAAGATGATATACTTGTCACCGAAGATGGTAGAGAAGTATTGACAGGGAAATTGCCGACAAAATCTCCGGAGATTGAGGAGCTAGTTGCGGTAAATACGTAAGTAAAGCCCACTTCTGGGGGACATAGGTAGTTTCATCAGGTATGAAAAAAGATCAATAAAAATGAATAAAGGTTGGCAAACAAGTCTTTTGATATTAGTTAAAAAAGTGGTCTCCCAAGTCAGAAAATTCGCAGCACTAATACTTCCACGCATTGTTCGTAAACCTATATCCTCGCGGCCTCCGATGCAAGCTGCACCTTTGCCCCGCAACGAAGAAGAGAGGCTAGAAGCACTTCACCGCTACGACATTCTAGATACAGAGGCCGAAGCAGCTTTTGATGATCTAACAGCTTTAGCCTCCTATATTTGCGGCACTCCTATTGCTTTAGTAAGCTTAATAGATTCTAACCGACAGTGGTTTAAATCAAAAGCCGGTCTGGAAGTGCCAGAAACTCCGAGAGAGTCAGCTTTTTGCGCCCACGCTATTTTAAATCCCAACGAATTGCTAGTTGTACCCAATGCTCTAGATGACGATCGCTTTGTCGGCAATCCGCTAGTAACTTCCGATCCAAATATTCGGTTTTATGCTGGAGCACCGCTAGTAACTCCTGACGGTTATCCGATCGGCACTTTGTGCGCGATAGATACAGTTCCTCGTAATCTCACCCCACAACAGCTAGAAGCGCTGCGGACTTTAGGGCGGCAAATTATTCACCAAATGGAGTTGCGAATAAATCTGACTAAATTAAAGCGCGCACAGATCAAGAACAAACAAGTAGAAGAAAAACTCCGTTCTACAGACGAGCAAATTGTCAATTTTTTAGAAGGAATGAGCGATGCTTTTTTTGCTTTCGACACCCAGTGGCGATTTACTTACGTTAATTACAAAGGAGCGCAATTTTTGAATCGCTCGCAAGAAGAACTTTATGGTAAAATTTTTTGGGAAGAGTTTCCCGAATTCGTAAATTCTGATTTTTATAAAGAGTATCATGAAGCTGTAGCCAAACAAATTGGAGTGGCTTTTGAAAAATATTATCGTCCCTTAAAAGTGTGGTTGGAAGTCCGGGTTTTTCCTTCTCACGACGGCATTTCTGTGTTTTTTCATGACATAACTAAGCGCAGGGAGATGGAATCTGCACTCAGGAAAGAACAGAAAAAAACTGAAAGTTTACTGCTAAATATTTTGCCGGAACCGATCGCCCACAGGTTGAAGTACCAACCGGGGGTGATTGCAGACAAGTTTGAAAAAGCAACAATTCTTTTTGCAGACTTGGTGAATTTTACCCAAATTTCTACTACCATGTCCGCCACTAAATTAGTGTACTTACTGAATGAAATTTTCTCAGCTTTTGACCAACTGAGTGACAAGCACGGCTTAGAAAAAATCAAGACGATCGGGGATGCTTACATGGTAGCAGCCGGTATTCCCATTGAACCAGGGTAAGAGCATCTCAATCATGCTTGACAAAAGCACTTGAGAATTTGCATCATATAGTCATTGTTCATCGCAGCC
>NZ_JAUBSA010000113.1:0-13546 GCF_036702115.1 Microcoleus sp. LAD1_D5
TATCACCAGCGACCGTTGCCGTTGGTGAGTGCAGTGACGATCGCGATTTAATAGCTGTTTAGTCTAAACTCCAGTAAAATAAGCATAGTAGGATGCAACTAGCGGAGGCATGGATGATGAACGCAGTTATTGCTACTCTTGGCACTGCTCTCGGACTGAGCTCAATTTTTATCGGTTTGACCCCGGCGGTTCTCGCCCAACAAAGACTGCAACCAGCGCCCCAAAATTCGGAAACGACTTTATCTGGGGAGTCGTTGAGGACTGTGGAGGACAGAACCTTAGACTCGGACTACCAAAACTTGATTGGTGAACCTGAAACGGCGGCTAATTCTGCTAGAAGGGAAAGCAGCTTGGGCGACACATTTCGCCTCAAAATCGAGGGCCCATTGGAATTTATCACTACTCCTTCGGACGCCCAGCGTCAAGGAAATCCTTTACCTCCCAAACAAACCGACAGTGGCACAGAAGCAGGAGTTCAACTTCAGCTTGGACTTTAGCAATTTAAAATCAATTGAAGTGAAGCAAACGAGCGATCGCGGGACCTAATTTTTGATTCTCGGAGTAATTGTGACTGCGATCGCTTTTTTATCTGAGTTTTATCACCAGTTTTGTGCGGTTTCCATCACACCTGGTTCTCTATTGTGAACCTAAAATTAGACCAATTAAACTTCCGATACAGACCGATTAGATACAGATCTTTACAATAGCACATAAAACTGGCGGTGAAGGTGATGAGAAAGGCTCAACTGATCGATTATTTGCGGGGAGAGTTGGCAATATCGAATTCTGCCATCGCCGTTGCTCTCCGACACGGTGAACAAGATGCCAGCCAACTGCCTATGGTTCTGTGGCAGTACGGGTTAGTGACATTGGAACAGTTAAACTTGATTTTTGATTGGTTGGAAGCTCAGCCGATTTAGCAATTTAAAATCCTGATTTAAAAAATAGGGATATCGGATTGCACATTTTTGACAAATAAAGCTTGCATAAACAATCGTCGAAAAGTATGGGGTTAAGTCTTGAGGTTGAGGATCGGTCTTATATTTTCCGTTTGGGAAAAACACAAATATCCGGTAGGGACACAGCACTGCTGTGTCCTCTTTTTTTGTTAAGTGTTGAAGTTGAGGATCGGTCTTATCTTTTCCGTTTAAGAAAAACACAAATATCCGGTAGGGACACAGCACTGCTGTGTCCTCATTTTTTTTGCAGACTAAAATAAACTGCTTTCAATCTCTCGAAGAGGCGATCGCAGAAGGCATCAAACAGACGGTATAAAACAAACCCCAGCAACCTTTAGGCTGCCGGGGCTTGTCTTATCAAATTTGGTGGCGGGAAGTGGATTTGAACCACTGACCTTCGGGTTATGAGCCCGACGAGCTACCAGGCTGCTCTATCCCGCGTCGCTTTGTCTCTCTCTAGTAGTTTCCAAAAACAAAACCCTGAAACCTTAAAGATTACAGGGTTCGCTTGAATTTGGTGGCGGGAAGTGGATTTGAACCACTGACCTTCGGGTTATGAGCCCGACGAGCTACCAGGCTGCTCTATCCCGCGTCGTTTTATCTCTTTTCTAATATAAACATATCTTTCTGAAAATTGCAACCCCTAAATCAAAAAAACTTTTTAGATTGTGGGAGGGGTTGCTGAAATCGGATCAGAGTCTCGATCGCCCTAAAGCATCGAAACTTCCCCGATTACCTCCAAGCGCTTGAACTCGCTAAGAGTCAGGTAAGTCTCCGAAAGAGTTTCGGCGATCGTCGGAGTAATCCACCCCAACTGCTTGAGCAAGTGAATCGCCACAGCAAATTGAGCCCGCTTTCCCCCATCCGTCACCTTAATTGCCAAGCCCATGCCTTCGCCAACGCGGCCAATGCACTGCACCCCTTCGGCGCCGGACTTGCTCACCAATTCCCCTTGAGTCAAGCGCATCAGTTCTGTGTCAAATTTGCCCTCACCCGCAACCATCATTGGGTGATGAGTCATAGCGCGGACAATCCGCTCCATCTCCACATTGTCGCCGGAAGCCAACTTAGCGTACAAAGACGCCATTTGCCCCAACTGCAACAGATAGGTAGGAGCACCGCAGTCGTCGCGAGCGCTGATAAACTCTTCGGCAGGCATTGCCAGCAAGTCAGCCACTTTGCCCAAAATAAGCTGTTGGACAGGATGTTTGCGGCGTAAATAATTGTCCAGAGGCCAGTGCAGTTGCTGGCAGACAGCCAGCATTCCCGCGTGTTTGCCGGAACAGTTGTATTGCAGGGCGCTCTTTTTGCCTGCGGGAATGGGGCATTGAAGTTTAGAGGGGTCAATGTCGCAGCGCCACAGGACGTTAAATACCTGGCGCGATTGCTCGATCGTACCTTGATGGGAACTGCAAATAATCGCTAAATCTCGATCGGTCAATTCGTAGCGTTCTAAAGTGCCAGTCCCCGTCACAGCCAAAGCTTGAAAAGGCTTGAGTGAAGAACGGACAAATGAAGCCGTTTCCGAGTTACCAGCAACAGAGAGAACGCGCCCGCGGTTGTCGCAGACAGCGGCCTGGGCGCGGTGCCTCGATTCCACAATACCTTCGCGCAGCAATGTGACTTCCAGTTCGGGAGCTTGGGTTCGTTTTCCCCTTGTCATATCAATTTTAGATTTTAGATTTTAGATTTTAGATTGGGGTTGAGGAAGTTAGGAGTTGCGAGCTGCCAGTTACGAGTTGTAAAGTTAATCTTTCTGCGATCGTTTCTGACTCATGCACCCCGTGTGTGTTGTTGGCTGTGCGCGGCTATCTCAAAACTCAAAACTCCCTTGCATTCCCGATTACAAACAACTCCAAGTTAGTCCCCCGGCAACCAGCAATACTGTCAAACCATAAAATGTCTGCCGCAGACGCCTGAGAATTGGTTCTAGTTGGTAGTTGACAATCAACTGGTCTTGAAGCAAAACTTCGGGAGTTTTAGGCCAAGATTGACAATCGTACCAGCCAGACTCTTCGTAGACGACCGTGGGATTTGAAAGGCGCGATCGCACGTAGAACCAACCCAAGTAGAGTCGCAGCAAAGCTAATCCTAGAATAAAACCGGCACCTGCGGCACCGCACAGGACAAACTTAGCTGGATACTTGACAGGAGCAAAGCTAGAAGCAGCTATCGGCCCAGATACCAAGCAACTCCAAGCCCACACCCAAGCTAGTTTTGCCAGGTATCCGGGCCAATTGAGTGTTACCCAGCTAAAAAACCAGGATTCTTTAAGTTCTTGGTATTCATTGATGGGTCGCTGTTCTTGCGGAACCGGACAAATAGAAGCAGAAACGTCTTTCACATTAGCCATCCTCACGGCGCGGGGGAAAAGTCAATGCGTTCGGCGTGTCCCCAGAACGCTTCTAAATTGTAGAATTCGCGCTCTTGAGGCTTCAAAATGTGAATAATCGCGTCGCCGTAGTCCATGACGACCCAACTTGCGTCTGATAGCCCTTGTGTACGCAGTGGCAAGCGTTGCCACTCTTCTTCCACTTGGTCTGCTATCGCTTGGGAGATGGCTCGTACCTGCACATTGGAAAACCCGGTGACGATCGCAAAGTAGTCTGCCAAAAAGCATACTTCTGACACCCGGAGCAATACAATATCTACTGCTTTGCGGTCATCGGCTGCTTGGGCAACGGTCATGATCAGGCCACGGGCTTCGTCTTGGGAGGTGCCGTCCGTTGCTGTAGACTGGGCCCTGGAGTATTCGAGTTGAGTTAGATCTGACATTAAGTGTTTAATTTCCTAATTGATAGGGGTTCGGGGGAATGGGTGCGCTTTGGCCATCGGTTGTTGGCTGTTTGAGACGGGAAGTAGGAGTTAGGCTGAAGCCAAAAGTAAGGACAGGATTGCTGGTAAATTTTACTTTTAACTTGTGATTTGTTCGATCGACTTCCCCGTCGAATTTCCTGTTACCTGCGATTCGCGGGCCATTTGCAGCGCCCAATTGCGCGTAAGTACGGTGCGGGGGTGGATGTAGCAGCGAGTTTCTAGCAAATATTTAAGAGAATAATCGCTACTTTGCCACACGGCTGCATAAAGATTTTGCAAGCTTGCCTCGCGCAGAGCTTCTAGTTGGGCTGTGTTGCCGCGGCTCGGCTCTATGCTATCTGCTACAAATACGGTACAACTGAGCTGACTCATGTTTGGTCGGCCGAGGGTGTGATTGGCGATTGCGTCCAAAATTTCTCGATCGACTACCCCGAATTCGTCTCTGGCGACGATCGCGCTCGCGTCTGCGTGCAGCAAATGCGGGTTTGCTTCCAATACTGAGTCTAACTCTAAACCTTCCGCCCTTGCCATTTGCAGCAGCAGTGGAGGTTTGAAGTATTTTGCCAAATCGTGCAACAAACCGGCCGATCGAGCTTTGGCTTCGTCGAGGCCGTAATGGCGAGCCAAGTCACCTGCTGTCTGTTCGACTCCGAGGATATGTGTGATGCGGGCAGCAGGAACGCGCTCAGAGAGCCAAGCTAGGATGATTTCGCGCGCGGGTGCAAGTGTCAAATATTAACTCCGAAATTGTGTGATATCTAGTATTTTAGCGTTTTGTTTCGATCGGCTGCTGCGTCGTCTGACAGGGGTGCGGTGACATCTGGGATGGGGAGAGGTGAAGGAGGCGATCGGCTCTACCCGAGCAATTCAAAGATGTGATAAAGTGAGGGTCTGTAACTACAAATTGTAGTTACAATATCTAGTGACAATCAAGGTATAGAATTTGAGTGGGATGAGACTAAACGTCTTACCAACCTTAGCAAACATGGAATTGACTTTATCGATGTTCCATTAGTTTTTGATGGAGAAATCGTAACAGTTGAGGACGAACGATTCAGTTATGGGGAGCAAAGGTTTGTGACTTTTGGTTTGTGTTGCAAGGGCGAGTAGTCGCTATCGTCCATACAGAACGAGAGGAATGTACCCGCATTGTTTATGCTAGAAAAGCAAACAAATATGAACAACGAATTTACTTCGAGCAAATCTCAAACTGACTGGGAACGTCTAGATGCCATGACTGATGAAGATATTGATTTCTCTGATTGCCCTGAAATTACGCCTGAAATGTTCGCTAAAGCCGTAGTTCGGCGAGGCTTGCCTAACCCTAAGACTAAAGCTCAAGTGACTTTACGCATTGACAGTGATGTTTTGGAGTGGTTTAAATCTCAAGGTCGTGGTTATCAAACTCAGATCAACGCCTTACTAAGAGAATACATGAAAGCCCATCAATAATGGATTTGCTATTTTTTGTAATTATTTCATTTATTCTACTTTTAGTGAGTGCCCTCAAAAGTTATTTTATAGTTGCTCCACTTCTGGCTTCGATGGTAATTTTGATTGCCGTTTTGTTGAGAAGAGGATTTCCGCTAACAAGCTTGATAGAAATGGCTGTTACTGGCAGTCAAAAATCTTTTTCAGTAATCGGTATTTTACTTTTAATCGGGGCTGTGATGGCTGTCTGGATGGCTGCGGGGACGGTTCCGGTTCTCGTATATTGGGGAATTAAATTGATTAGCCCTCAGTATTTTATCTTTTCGGCGTTTATCTTAACTAGCATTGTTTCTGTGCTGCTGGGAACTTCCTTTGGGACTGCGAGCACGATCGGCATTGCGTTAACGATCGCGGCACGCGGCAGCGGTGTCAATCCCAATATGATTGCGGGGGCAATTGTTGCCGGAGCTTATTTTGGCGATCGGTGTTCTCCGATGTCTTCGAGCGCTAATTTGATTGCCATCATTACCAAAACCGAAATTTATACTAATCTCAAAAACATGACCGTGACAGGCTTATTACCGCTGATAGTTTCCAGCCTCTTGTATTTAATTTTATCTTTTTTAAATCCCGTAGAACTTTCGGGCAACAATTTGGCTTTGGAACTAGGCACCGCCTTCAATCTTAACTCGATAACTTTGCTGCCAGCCTTGACAATTCTCATCCTTTGTGTGCTGCGAGTCGAAGTCAAAATCGCGATGGCTGTTAGTATAATTGCTGGAAGTGCGATCGCCATTTTCGTTCAAGGTTATTCGCCGATCGACATTCTGCAATTCGCGCTCACCGGATTTAAGTTAGAATCAACTTCTAGTTTAAAAGATATTGTGGCGGGAGGAGGCATTTTGTCGATGCTCAAAGTTTCAACAGTTGTGATTGTATCGACAGCCTTTGCCGGCATTTTTGCGGGGACGAGAACGCTAGAATTTATTGAAGTGTATCTAAACAAAGCTCGAACGAGAGGCGATTTATTTTTAGGGACGACAGTAATTAGCATTTTATCAGCAGCATTTGGCTGTACCCAAACTATCGCAATTCTCCTGACTCATCAGTTAGTAGAAGAAAAATACCGAAAAGATGGATTAGATGATTATCAACTCGCTGTAGACTTGGAAAATACCGCTGTTGTGATTTCTCCATTAATCCCTTGGAATATTGCCGGATTAGTGCCTGCAACTGTCTTGAGTGTGAATTCAGATTTTATCCCTTATGCCTTTTATTTATATCTCATTCCCTTATTTAACTTAATTCAAACGAAGCTGCTTAAACATTCTCATAAAAATCACCCCCACTAAATGAATAAGAGAATGTCACTCGGTTATTTTTTTGCAGTAATTGCGACTGTTATTTGGGCGGGAAACTTCATCGTTGCTAGAGCTTTGAATCAGGATATTTTGCCGTTCGGTCTAGCTTTCTGGCGATGGGCGATTGCTGTGGCAACTTTGGCTCCATTCACCGTGCGGGCGGCCGTTTCTGACTGGAAATTGATTCAAAAATATCTCCCTTACTTGACTGTATCGGCGCTGTTAGGCGTGACTGCTTTTAACACTTTGATTTACGTTGCCGGTCACACAACTCTGGCGGTGAATATGGCGTTAATTGCCACTTCTTCTCCGGTTTTTATTGTACTTATGTCTCGTTTTTTTTACGGAGAACTTATCTCGTTAACGCGCGCTGTCGGCATTGCGATCGCCGTCAGCGGTGTTGTATTGTTAATCGCGGGAGGCTCGTTAGAAAGGCTGCTGAGCATTTCCTTTGCGATCGGCGATCTGTATATGTTGCTAGCATCTATCATCTTTGCTGGCTACACTATGCTAGTAAAGCGCAAGCCACCCAACCTGCGGATGACAACTTTCACTTTATGCACTTTTAGCTTGGGGCTGTTGTTTTTATCGCCCTTCTATGCACTGGAATGTTGGATTTATCACCCTGTGGTATTCAATCGTTCGATCGCCCTGGCGTTACTTTATGTAGGGGTTCTTTCGTCGGTGGTGGCGTTTCTAGCGTGGAATCAGGCGATCGCCCTCATTGGCCCGAACCGCACGGCCTTAATCTATTACCTGATTCCGGTTTTTAGCGGTATTGCTGCGCGGCTGTTTCTCGGTGAAGCGATTTCGTGGGTGCATATTTTTAGTACGTTGGCGATCGTCTGCGGCATTATTATTACTAACCGCACAGAACCAAGCCTTGCAGAAATTAGCAACAGACAGAAAGAATGATATGATGTACGCACCTTATTTCATATCATGTCCGGTTAATGACTATAATAAAATTGTTGGCGATCGGCAATGGGCGGGATTTGAGGACTTCCGTCACTACAAAGTTAATGATAATTCTTTAACCGGACACTTCTGGTCAGTCACCTCCCAGTCAAGATTTCGCTCACAATTCCGGTTGAATTCCAGCCGATCGCAACTGCGCCCGCAATTGCTCTAATTCTTGTTCTGCTCGATCGGCTCTTTGCTGTTCTACATCGGCCCTTTGGTGTTCTACATCGGCTCTTTCAGATCCCGCCAACAGCAAATTCCCTTCACTGTCCCACCAGCGCAACCAAGGCAAATCTACATTTTGATACCTTCCTTGCCAAATTCCCAATTCAACTCCCAACGGTTCAATCGGATAATGACCGCGTTCATTTACAGCAACCAATCGATACCTATTTTCCATCAGATAATAGACTTCTACACTCGCCTTGCTTACCTCATAAATGCCATAAAATGCCGGACGGATGACATTTTCATAAATCCAGAATTTACCCGGCTTAGTTTCCTGTTGACCGGAACGCAATAAAGGCGTTCTGTCCCGTTCTTGGGCACCATTGCCCGATACAAATTCTAACACAATTAACGGTGCAATCAATTCTTGCCACATCACATAAGAACGGCGCAATTGACCGTCAATGGTTGGCGGGACATCGGGCACATAAAACCAATCTGGTGCTTCTGCACCCCGTTCTAGCGGGTCAGTTAATCGCCAATAAATCCCGCTGTCTTGACCGATACAGTAGTTAGCGTCTGGATGAATTCTTTCGAGGACGGGAGTAATTGAATCGGTTAACAGAATGCTTTGGGGATGTTCTTGAAAATTTTTCACAAAAGTACCGTCTGATTCTGGTAGCTGAGTGTGGTCAGGCCAGCCTGTAGGGTTGTTTTCTACATTCAGGGTGAATTTCATAATATTTTGGGAAAAAGGTAATTGGGAAAAAGGTAATTGGGAATTGGGAAAAAGGGAATTGGGAAAAAGGGAATTGGGAAAAAGGTAATTGAGAATTGGGAAAAAGGTAATATCAAATCGAGTTTAACTACCCCCTTAATTCTTTAGTCTCTTAGATAGGGATGAAAGGTTGTGTAGGAGCGGTTTCAACCGCTTATCTTATTTTGGCAGCGGTGCCAATATTTTCTCAGCATGACTCGCTGCCACCGCCGCAAATAAAGCCTCATAATGATTCAAAGCTTCCTCAAATCCGTAATTCTCCACAGCATAATTTCGGCCTTGCTCGCCCAACGCATCCACCTTAGCAGGGTGCAAGTACAAATCCTCAACAGCATCAGCCAAAGCCTGCGAATCTTCCGGCGCTACCACCACCCCGCCACCGCTTTGCTGCACTGCTTTCTGGGCCGTACCAGTTTCTGGAACCGACGCCAAAATTGCCCGACCGCTGGCGAGAATTACTTGAATTTTTGAAGGCATATTGAAGTTAGTAACGCGGCGCTTTTGTACTACTAAACTAACATCAGCAGCAGCTAACAATTCGGGCAATTTTTCTCGCGGTTCAAATGGCAGCAACATTACATTATTAGCTTTGTAAGTTTCGCAATCTTGTTGCAAGCGGGCGAGTGCTGTTAATTCCCCCACAATTACAAAAGCGATTTCGGGTATATGTTTCAAACGAGCCGCGGCTTGGACAACTGTTTGCAAGCCTTGAGTGAGGGCAATATTCCCAGCATAGAGAACGACAAATTTGCCCTGGAGTTTGTGAGTTTCTCGAAATGAGTTATTTTCTTTGGGTAAGGGGCGAATGAAATTAACATCAACCCAATTGGGAACGCAAACTATTTTGTCCGGGGGTACTCCCTGAGAGTGCAATTTTTTGATAAAACCGCTGTCGATGACGCTGACTTGGCTGGCTGTGCTGTAGGCCAATTTTTCCAAAGCGTCAGCAATGCGAACTAGCAGTCCATTTTTTTTGACCAAGCCGACGCGCACGGCTGCTTCTGAGACGATATCCTGAACGTTGAGGACGATCGGGCAAGCGCGAATCCAGCCGTAAAAGGCGACTGGGACGCAAATCGGTAAAGGGGGCATGGTCGAGAAAATTACGTCGGGACGCCAGCCTCTGAAGGCTTGGACTGCGCTGGAGACGACAAAACTGCCGTCTAGCAAAAGTCGGTCTAGGAGGGTGGGGTGGGGACCGTTGACGCGCAGATAGCTGCGCTGAATTGTGACGCCGTTGTGTTCTTCGGTGAGGTAAAATTTGCCCTCATATTGCGGATAAATCCGGCGCTGCGGATAGTTGGGCATTCCTGTGACGACTCGGACTTGGTGCCCCCGCTTGACTAAGCCTTGCGCTAGTTCTGTCATTAGGGGGGCAATGCCGATCGGCTCTGGATAGTAGTTATAGGAATAAATTAGAATACGCATAATATTTATTTTGAAGCAAATTGTCCTGCAGCCGCGTGCATCGAGCCTACACCCGCAGAATTGCAGAGGATTTGGTTGGGTTCCCGGTAGGACAATAGGGGGCGAGGGGATCTTCCACTCCTTGCGAAAGCCGCCCTGACCGGGCGGGTATCGCGCCCTCAGGTAATGTTTTTTCGCATTACCAGGCAGTTGCGGCGATCGTCGGTACGGATATACCGAAGGTCGTCTGTGAGCTTGTACATGAACACCAATCCCCTTTCTCCTTCTCTGTCCAAAGGATCGCGCTGCTCTTGCATGATCGAGTGCAGCTTTGCTTCTAAGTTGAAGGGTTGACCCCTGTCCCAAATCCTAATTTCTAAGTAATCAGCAAACACTTTTACCTCAATGTCTATGGGCGTCGCGGGCGGCAAGTTCAGGTGAGCGTGGCGGACAGCGTTTGTAAAGCCTTCGTTGATTATCAGGCGGCACTGCCACCAGAAATCCGCTGGTATCATGGGCAAAACGATATTCTCCAACCATTCCAAAACGGATGTTAAAGCATTCAGGTCTGTTTCAACCTGCAGGTGCCACTCGGCCTTTGGTTGCTTGTCTTTCATCTTTCTTCCCCCTGGTCGGCCCCCACCACCGCTGTACTCAGCGGGGGAGGGAGAGAAAAAGGAGGGCAAGGTCTTGGCAACATATTAGTTAAGTCAAGCTTGAGTTGAAGAAGCCCGTTTTGCCTCAAGGTGAGCATTCCTTTCGCACCATTTACTCGCACAGCAAATGAGAGACTTCCGATACTGTAACCCGCCTCGGT
Organism: Microcoleus sp. LAD1_D5; assembly: GCF_036702115.1. Taxonomy (NCBI): domain Bacteria; kingdom Bacillati; phylum Cyanobacteriota; class Cyanophyceae; order Oscillatoriales; family Microcoleaceae; genus Microcoleus; species Microcoleus sp. LAD1_D5. The sequence continues at coordinate 10,702 of NZ_JAUBSA010000113.1, forward strand.
AGGGCGTTTAAATAGGGATAATTCCCGAGTCAGCTTGCGAGGCAGTGATTTAAGCTTCGACCGTGTTAGCAGTCGCTACTTTTCTAAACACAGGTGAGTTCTTCTCGTCCTCGAAAATCATGCTGGGATCATTCGAGTATGAGCTCGAACTCGCAAGCTGCTAATTATTAATGCTCTGAATGCAGAGCTGGCAACTAGCTGTGCATTTTCTGGGCGTGTGAATTTTAACACTTAATGCTAACGTAGGTATCGCTAGCGATCGTCTGCTTGACTAAGTATCAAGTTCGAGTTCCCGCCCCTCGTCGGCAACAGCACCTCAAAGTTCAGCGGTGGGTTGTTGAGGGTTCCTACACAGCGCCACTATTTTTGTTAAACAGGACTGTTACAGTTTTGACAATTAGTTTGAGGTCATACACCAGGCTCCAGTTTTGTTGGTATTTTAAATCTAAACGGATGACATCTTCAAAATCGCGGACTTGAGAGCGACCGTTGACTTGCCATTCCCCTGTCATCCCGGGTTTGACATCCAAACGCTGCCACTGAGGGACTTCGTAGCGCTCAACTTCGTCTGGGGTAGGCGGTCTAGTGCCGACTAGACTCATTTCGCCTTTGAGCACGTTCCAAAACTGGGGCAGTTCGTCGAGGCTGGTTTTGCGTAAGATGCGCCCGACTTTGGTAATCCGCGGGTCGTTGTCATTTTTGAAAAATGCGCCAGAAGCCTGGTTTTTGATTTGGGCTTTCATAGCTTCGGCGTTGGTACACATCGATCGAAATTTCCAAATCCGAAATTGTCTGCCCATCCAGCCACAGCGGGTTTGACCGAAAAATATCGGGCCTGGATCGTTGATAGTGATAGCTGCTGCTATGGGTACGAGCAAAATTCCTGTAATTATCAAACCGACGATTGCCCCAACGATATCTATCAGCCGCTTCACCCACGATTGCACTGAGGGGTGCGTCATCGGTAGCTGATTGTCCGAGGGGTTGGTCTCTGTGGGAGTTGAGGTTGCAGAGGGCTGCTCGATCGTCAGCACTTGATCTAGGCTGGTGAGAGCAAATACTGCCATCACCTGCGGCTTGAGGCTTCGGAGCACCAAGTCGCTATCTCGCTGTTTGGCAAATTTCAGATTACTGACTAAAGCACCGATCCCGCTACTGTCTATGAATGTCGTCTGACTGAAGTCTAGGACAATTTTGCTGGGAACGGTGCTTCCAGAGAAAAGTTGCTGGCAGGTTGTCTTGAAGTTTACGGCTTCAAGTACGCTCAAGCGCACGGGTATGTGAACTGAGGGAATCTCGTCCAAGTACGTAACCCGAAAATCTGCCTCTGGGGTGTGACTGACCATGAAGTCCTAGTTTCAAATTTCAAGCTGATGTCTTTAGCCTATTCTGTCCTAGCAACTCCTGCTTAGGCTAGCTTTATAAAAACTTTATAAAGCTAGCCTGCAAACTCGCCCGCCGAGAGTGATATCAAAGGCAAAAATAGACTTGAGTCTACCAGTGCCAGTTTGGGCCCAAAGATTTTTGAACGCAGTCGCTGCCAAACTTTGACATCGGAATCAAGATTTTTGTGGATTCAGGCCGATTAATCTGGTCGTTAATAATTTTCGTGCCTGTCTTGCACCGGGCCACCGCAGTTAACAGTTAACAGCTAACACAGAAGTCAACAGTTAACCGTTAACTGGAAAACCCCCGTAACCAGCGTCGGGGGATGAGGTTAAGAATTGTAGACGTTTTCTGACTGGGAAGTTTCGCGGGTGATGGGTTTGACTTTGGCTTTGGCTTTGGCTGCGTTGCGTTTGAGGGCCTGGAGACGAGCTTCGTATTTAGCCCGCTGCTGTTTTTTGGAGGTTTGCTCGATTAAGGTTTTTAAGGCGCTGCCGAGGCTTTTGTAGGCGTTTGGGAGAGTGTAGCCGAAGCGGGTGGCTAGGGCTAGGGCTTTTTCGTCGGCGTCTACTGCTTCTTTTAAACTTTTCTCTCCGTTGTTTTTTTGGAAAAGTCTCCAGCCGGAGACGCCACACAGGGATAGGGCTAGTAACAGCAGCAAGCCGTCTTGCACCCAAAGTTCGCCGACGGCGCCACCTAAACCAATGGCGAGGGCTGCCATTTCCCAACCGTCTCTGGGGATGGTGTCGTTTTGGATTCTGGCGACTTCGTGCCAAAATAGGAGGTTCCGCTGATCCATTGCTAGCTGTTCCCAGCGGATCAGGTCTATTTGGATTTCTACCTGGTCTTTGCCTATTTCTTCGCTCCGGATCAGGGTAGGATTAACTTCTATTGTTTTTTCTACTGTTACCCAACTTTGGAGTTCTGGGGGCAGTATGTTTTTCAAGCGCCGGATCTCACTCATCTCGGCTCTTGCTGTAGAGGTTGCATAGGATGTCATAGCTCCGGCCTATTAATTTTCCAAAGGTTAATATGTGTCTATTTTTGGAGTATAGCAAACCTTTAATGCAAATTTAGTCTAGCAACGGGGGTCGATCGACCAATACTTGCAATTTTAGTTTATTTTAGTCTGTGGGGGCGATCGCAACTGCCGACTCGATCATTTCCTTTGGAGTATTTGAGCGACGGACTGACACTCATCTAAGGGATACAGTACCACTTATCCTACTGCTATTTCTGGCTTCTGCTGTGATAATCTTTTTCGGCAAAGACAGCGTTTTTTGTGGATAAGTTATCGCTGTTTTCTCAATTTTTATACCTGGGCTTTCTGCCAGGTTAATTAACCGCTTTCAATATTCGATAGTAACTTGACCAGGATTTAAATATCAATACTCCGGACAGTTTTTAAGCAGCCAAAGTACCATAAGACAAGACTGAAGAAAGATTAGGATGGTTTAAA
>NZ_JAUBSA010000114.1:0-12928 GCF_036702115.1 Microcoleus sp. LAD1_D5
GATTTTAAACCATCCTAATCTTTCTTCAGTCTTGTCTTATGGTACTTTGGCTGCTTAAAAACTGTCCGGAGTATTGTCTGATAGTGGAACCGACAACTTGTGATATCGTTCTTCAATAGCATCAATTGCATTAGCAATAATATTCATAAACACCTGATTCAGTTGGCTGGCATAGCACTCCACCAGCGGCAGTTTCCCAAACTCCTTAATTACTTCAATTTCCGGGCGGCTGTCGTGACTCTTCAAGCGGTGCTGCAAAATCAACAAAGTGCTTTCAATTCCCGCGTGAATATCGACCGGCTTCATTGCCGATTCGTCCAGTCGCGAGAAATTTCTGAGGGACAATACAATTTGCCGGATGCGCTCGCTTCCTACCTGCATCGAACCCATAACTTTTCTTAAATCCTCAGCCATGAAATCCAGATCTATCTCTTGAATGCGATCGACAATTTTTGAATTTGGTTCGGGATACTCCTGTTCGTAAAGAGTCACCAGATCCAGCAACTCTTTAGTATACTGGTTGAGATAATCAATGTTAGCGTGAATGAAATTAACGGGATTATTAATCTCGTGAGCAATCCCGGCCACTAATTGCCCCAAAGAAGACATTTTTTCAGTTTGAATGAGCTGAGTTTGAGTAGAGCGCAATTCCAGGAGCGCTGACTCTAAATCTCGAGCTTTTTCTCTTTCTCGCGCCTCGCTTTGTCGCAGTGCTTCCTCTGCTTGCTTGCTAGTCGTAATATCCTGGGAAACTCCAATTATTACCTTAGCCTGACCCTCCGCATTTCTACTAAAAATAGTATCGCGACTTTGCAGCCACAACAATTGACCATCTGCTGCCCGTACCCGGTACTCAATTTCCCTAGTTTCGCCATCTTTAATTCCTGCAAAGCTGGCGTGATGTTTCACAATTTTAGGCAAATCTTCGGGGTGTATTAACTGAGGCATCAGTGACGCATCCATCGCTGTAATTTCGTCGCTGGTATAGCCCAAAAGCGCGAGCATTGAAGTATTAGTGTAGATATTTCGCTGTTCTTCCAAGTCGTAGAGATACAAAATACCGGGAGTAGCTGATGCTACTTTTTGAATGAACTGCTGGCTTTCTTGCAAAGCTAACTCAGCTTGTTTGCGATCGGTAACATCAATGGTGATGCCGTCCCAAAGAATATCGCCGTTTTCTTTAGCTTCAGGACGCGAATTTGTCTGAAACCAGCGAATCTTGCCTGAAGGTAGTACCAACCGTCCTTCCCACTGCCAAGGTTGCAGATTTTGGGCAGAAATAGCCACAGATTCGGCGTAATTTTGGCGGTCGTCGGGATGAACCAAATCTGTTAGCAAAGCCGAATTTTGTAGAACAGCTTCTGGCTCTAACTCAAAGATTTCTCGGGAAGCAGGACTCATGTAAGGGAAACTGACAGATCCATCTGCACGCAACAAACATTGATAAATGATTCCCGGCAAATTAGCAGACAGCTTTTGGAATCTTGCCTCGCTTTCCCGTAGTGCTTCCTCTGCTTGTTTGCGCTCCGTAATATCAGTAATTGAACCAACCATGCGGACGGCTTTTCCAGATACATCCCACAAAGCTTGTCCTCGACTGAGTATCCATTTGTAGGCGCTGTTGTAGCACCAGCAGCGGTATTCGATGATGTAATGCGGCGTTTTTTTGTTTAAATGGTCTTGGAGAGCTTGCATTACTAAGGCTAAATCGTCGGGATGCGTGCCCTTGTTCAATTCGTCGAAGTAATCGAGAATGGGGCTGTGTTCGTCGTATCCGGTGATTTCCTTAAATCTATCGGACAGGAATAGTTCCCCTGTTTGCAAGTTCCAGTCCCAAATGCCGTCGTTGTTGCCTTTGAGTGCTAACTGCCAGCGTTCTTCAGTTTGCATCAATTGAGCAGTTCTCTGTTGGACTCTATTTTCTAATTCTTGATTGAGTTGTTGGAGACTTTCTTCTGCCTGGTTGCGTTCGATCGCAATTCCGGCTAAATTCATGGCTGCTTCTATTAATTGCAGATCAACAATTGGGGGGTGGCACGGTTGGGAATAATACATTCCAAAAGTTCCCAAAACTTGACCCTGAGATGAGAAAATAGGAGTAGACAAGCACGCTCTCAGTCCAAAACTCAAGGCTAAATCTCGATAATTTTCCCACAAAAAATCGCTGGCAATATCTGTAACGATCACCTGTTGGCGGGTAAAGGCAGCAGTGCCGCAGGAGCCTACATCCGGGCCGATGGCTCTGCCATGAATAGCAGCATTGTAACTGTCGGGTAAACTGGGCGCGGCTCCGTGCAGCAAATGTTCGCCGTCTGGAGCTAGAAGCAATATCGAACCGATGACATCTCTAGATTGCTGCTCGATAATTTCAACTAAGGTATTTAAAGTATCGCCAAGAGGAGCGCCCTTAGCAATCATTTCTAAAATTTGTTTTTGACCGGTCAACCAACTTTCAGCTTGCTTGCGCTCCGTAATGTCGCGGGCAACCCACAAAACCGTTTTTTCTTTCATTGGCGAAATGGTAGCGGCAAACCACGTTTGTACGCTGGCAATTTCCAGGTTATATTCAAAAGTACAGGTTTGATTTGTAGCAAGGGCGGTGCGAATTTGCTCCTGACAAAAATCTGCAATTTCTGGCTCGAATAATTCGCTGACTTTTTTGCCGACAAGTTCTGCCGACGGTTTGTATAAAAGTCCGGGATTTGTCGGGGCAATTTTCAGGTAGCGTCCCTCAATATCAATCACTAAAATTACGTCGTTCATGGCAGCGAACAAAGCTCGAAGTTCCGCTTCAGAAGCTTGCAGGGCGATTTCAGCTTGTTTGCGATCGCTAATATCCGTCCCGATACAAAGCACTCCTGCCAAATTTCCCTTCCCATCTAGTAAAGGTTTATTTGTCCACGCTATCCACACCCTTTCTCCATTGCGGCGGATGTTTTCATTTTCGTTTTGCAAGTATTTTTCCGGCTGTGCCAAACAGTCTCGAATGATTGCCGCCAGGCCACTTTCTGATAAATCTGTTTTCGGTATAATTGTGCCGATCGCACTTTTGCCGATGATTTCTGCTTCTGAATACCCGAAAAAAGTTTCAGCACACTCGTTAAAAAAAGTAATCTTGCCTTCACTGTCTAACTGCACAATCATACTGTTAGCATTCTCAACGAGTTGCCGATACTTAGCTTCGCTGGAACGCAGTTTCGCACGGCCGTACACCCAGCTAAAAACCGCCACCCCGCTCAAAAGTGCCAGCAAGCCGCCTCCAAAAAGCAGCCAGCCTCGAAACGGCGAATTCGCAGGCCATCCTCCCGCCGGAATTGCTGCCAACTGCCAGGAACCGTTGGGCAAAGTCACTTCCAGCATCACGGGATTGTGCTGAAAAATTGACCCGTCACCGAAAAACACTCGGCCGGATGCTCCCTTCCCGTCTTGGCCCCGCAGAGAGTATTGCAGCTTCGCTGAGGAGTCGTTGAGTCCTGCTTCCTCAATCAGGGAATTTTTGTCGATGATCAGACCTGTCAAGCCCCAGTAGACTCCTGTTTCGGGCTCGGCACCGGAGGGTGTGAGAAAAATGGGCGATCGACTGATGAACGCCAAGTCCCCCTCCAATAATTTTACGGGCCCGGCAAGCAAAGTTTTTCTGGTGTTGATGACATCTTTGACCATTTGCCTGTGTTCAGGTAGCGCCGTCAAGTCAATGCCGATCGCCGCTTCATTTCCGTCCCGCGGATAAATGTAAGCGATCGTCGTGCCTTTAACTAAAGTTATGGCGCGAATGCCCGGTTGCTGTGCCACCAGAATTCTCGCCGTCGCTGCAAACTCGGCTTCGGTGATATTTGGGTTGTTGGAAAGGTAAGCCACCAAACCCCGCATCAGAAATAGCCGGGAATTTAAAGAGCCTTCTAGCTTAGAACGGACTGTGCTGAGCCGATCGAGGGTGCTAGCGCGGTTGTATTGAAAAAACCGCCGCTGTTCTGATCGATCTAAAATGCCAACTCCGACCAAAATTGCTATTGATGCCGAAATTGCTGCTAAATACGGTGAAATTTGGAATTTTTTCACCTTAAAGTATTCCATCTGCCGGCGGTTAAGGTATATTTTTTACATCTTTAGATAGATTTAGTTTAGTTTGATTTCTGTAGGCAAATGCCAGATTTGCGGCATACCGGGCTTTTCGCAAGCGGGCGCGAGTTTTTTGTGTTCTAGGACGCCCGCCGAACGTCGGCGATGTGTAAGCCTCTAATCATCAATTCTATGGAAAAAGTTTTAAATCTACAATCGACTGACCGAAAGTAATGTGCTCATAAGCCCCCGGATTCATTCCTTCGCAGGCTCAGGACGGGATCAATCTAAAATCTAAAATCTAAAATCTAAAATTGGTTGACTCCTCCTTGATCGGGTAGGGCGCGCCATGCTCCCGCACCACACCGGGGGGGGGAGCGCGCACCCGAAAGACGGGAGTTATTAGCTAAAATAAGGTTAGCAATAATTTTTTTCAGCGCTACGGCTAATCATTCATAGGGGCAATTTGATGCAAGAACAGTTGATGGAAGCGATCGCACCTTACCGCGATCGCGTAGATTATCTAGAAGTTCGCCTCGAACAAAGCGAGTCAACTGCGATTAGTTTTCGCGGCCCTCAGTTAGATGCTGTCAACCGCAGTTTTAGTCTCGCAGGCGGCATTCGCGCCTGTCACAAAGGCGGCTGGAGTTTTGTAACTTTTAACGGTTTAGCTGAGTTAAAAGACCGCATTGAAGAAGCTGTAGTGCAATCTCGTTTGGTTGGCAGCGAAAAAACTCTACTAGCAGATGTCACCCCGATTCAAGATTATGTAGCGGTGGAATTGGGTCGCGATCCGCGCTCTATTACTTTAGCCGAAAAGCGGAAATTGCTCGAATCTTACAATCAGTTGCTGTTAGATTATGACCCGCGAATTCAGACGACAATGGCAGGTTACAGCGACAGATTTGGGATTACTTATTTTGTGAATTCTCAAGGTACTTGCATCGCTCAAGAGCGCTTGGACGTGACCGGGCGTTTCGGAGCGATCGCCCGCGGCGAGGGCGGTGTTGTCCGCCAAGGGTTTGAGTCGATTCACTCGCGATCGGATTACAATGTCTTGACAAATATTGAAGATCGTGTTAAGAGTGCTGCCGTTCGAGCTGTTGGCCAACTAGAGGCAAAATCGGTGAAAGGCGGTCAGTATCCGGTGATTTTAGACCCTTATTTGTCGGGGGTTTTTATTCACGAAGCTTTCGGGCATTTGTCGGAAGCAGACGGCATTTACGAAAACCCGAAAATGCAGGAATTGTTGACTTTGGGCAAGCCTGTGGCGATCGAACAATTGAATGTAATTGACGACGCAACTGTACCGGGATTGCCGGGAACTTTGAAATACGACGACGAAGGTGTGCCGGCTCAGTGCAAGCATTTAATTAAAAATGGAGTTTTAGCCGCTCGGATGCACAATCGCGAGACTGCGGGCAAAATGGGCGAAAGTCCGACGGGAAATGCCCGGGCTCTGAGCGCTACTTTTATGCCTTTGGTGCGGATGACTAATACTGCGATCGAATCTGGCGAACATTCTTTTGACGAAATGGTTGCCGACATTGACGAAGGAGTTTATGCAGTGCGGATGTTGGGAGGACAAACCAACGGCGAAATGTTTACCTTTGCGGCGGCTCAAGGGTTCATGATTCGCGACGGCAAATTGGCTGAACCGGTGAGCGATGTCACTTTAAGCGGCAATGTATTTCAGACTTTAAAGGATATTGAGTCGATAGGAAACGACTCGGTTTATGCCTACGGGGGTTGCGGTAAAGGCGGCCAGAGTGGTTTACCAGTAAGCGTCGGCGGCCCCCATTTGCGGATTAAAAATGTCGTCGTCGGAGGAAGATAATTATTAGTCATTAGTCATTAATTATTAGTTCAAAACTTACGCAACTGGCAGATGGTGAAGGCGTGCTCGCGCCCTCACGCCTCACCTTAACCAGTCCCGGACACTGACAAATTGACAACTGATTCAAAATCTACTATAGAGGGCTTCAGCTAGGTCGTTCGGTGTTTGGGGGACTTCAGAAATCACAGAGAAATTGGGGAAGTGCGATCGCAATTATAGACTTTACTAGACTTTCCCTTGATTTTTTGTTTAATTCCCCTTAAGTTTCCTTCATCTCTACCCGATTATTCTGCCTAATGGGAATCTCGATCACAAATTCTGCACCCCGCTCTGTTCGCTGTGATAAACACTTCAAATCTCCGCCGTGCTTATCCACCACAATCTGATAGCTAATAGATAATCCCAAACCAGTGCCTTGACCTACAGGTTTAGTTGTGAAGAAAGGACTAAACAGATGCGTTTTTACCTCGCTTGTTATCCCCAGCCCATTGTCTTTAACACTGATTCTTACCCAATCCTGATTCAGCATAGAAGTACGAATCGTAATCATACTAGGCTCGTTTTTAATTTGCTCCGGGCTGCGTTTTTTGTCATAGTAATTCAAGGCATCAATCGCATTGCTCAGCAAATTCATAAATACCTGATTCAACTGACCGACATAACATTCTATTTTCGGCAAATCTCCGTATTCTTGAATAATTTGAATAGGTGGACAATCCGGCTTAGGCTTGAGCCGACTCTGCAAAATGACTATACTGCTGTCGATGCCCTCGTGAATATTAACGGGTTTCATCTCAGCTTCATCAAGCCGCGAGAAGTTTCGCAAAGTCAGCACAATCTGACGGATACGTTCTGCCCCTACTTTCATCGAAGATAGCATTTTAGGCAGATCCTCTCTGATAAATTCCAGCTCTATTTTCTCAATTAAAGCTTCGATTTCAGGGTGATTATGGGCATCGTGCTGTTCGTAAAGGTTGATTAAATCCAATAGCTGCTGAGTATACTCATTAACATAAGTTAAATTGCCATAGATAAAATTAACGGGATTATTAATTTCGTGGGCAACACCAGCAACTAACTGTCCTAAGCTAGACATTTTCTCAGTCTGAATAAGCTGAGATTGGGTACGCTGTAACTTTTGCATTGCGATTTCTAGTTGGATAGCTTTTTCTCGCTCTCGCACTTCCGATTGCCGCAATTTCTCCTCTCTTTCTTGGCGGGAGCGCTCGTTTTCCTTTAGCTGTTGCACATGGGACAATGTTTTGTTAATTGTAATTTCTAAATCCTGAAAATCTATAGGCTTAGTCAAAAAATCAAAGGCCCCACCATTCATTGCCTTTCTAATATTTCCCAAGTCGCCATAAGCAGATATAACTACTGTTTTGACCATAGTAACTAGCTCGTTAAGTTTCGCTAGTAAATCCATACCATCCATGACTGGCATATTAATGTCTGTCAGTACAATATCTATATCCGGCTGTTCTAGCAACTTTGACAGCGCTTCTACGCCATTATGTGCAAAAAAAACTTCGTATTCTCCTGTGCGGATCTTTTTTCTAAATTTTTGGGAAATTAAAGATTCTAAATCGGGTTCGTCATCCACAAATAATATTTTAGCTGGCATATTGCGAACTCTTTCGGTTGTATACGACATTTTTTCTTCTTTGATTAATTACTTGATTAATTAACTTAACCGCATAATATTTATATACTTTAATGTCTATTATAGATTATTGCAGGAGTAATGAAAAGGCTGATTTATACAATTGCCAACCGGACGGCTGTAATAGGCTCTCTTGTTGGGTAGAGGCAAAATTATTAGCTCAACTCAAGTTCAGCCTTAGTTTGTCTGATTGGAATTTCAATCCAAAACTCCGCTCCCTCCCCCACCTCTGAAACACACTTCAATTCGCCCCCATGCTTCTCCACTATAATTTGGTAGCTGATATAGAGACCCAAACCAGTACCCTGACCTACAGGCTTAGTAGTAAAAAAAGGTTCATAAATGCGGTCTTTCACGTCTGCGGTCATTCCCCGCCCATTGTCCCGAATTTGAATGACAACACGGGAGTTTTCCTCTAGCAGAACAGTGCGAATAGTAATAGTGAGTTGAGGAGCGAAGATGTCATCTAGTGACTGTTGTTTATTGTACTCATTCAAAGCATCAATCGCATTAGAAAAAATGTTAACAAACACCTGATTTAGTTCTCCTGCATAGCATTCTACTAAAGGCAGATTGCTGTACTCCTGGATCACTTGAATTTCTGGACGCGCTGTCGTTGTTTGAAGTCGATGAGCCAAAATCAGCAGGCTGCTTTTGATCCCCTCGTGAATATCAACAGACTTTATGTTAGCTTCATCCAGCCTCGAAAAGTTGCGTAAAGACAAAACAATCTTGTGAATACGGTCAACACCACATTTCATCGAAGCCAGGATTTGGGATAAATCTGTTATCATAAATTCTAAATCTAAGGCTTTGATTTCAGCTTCAATCTCAGAACAGGGTGGGTGGTACTGCTGCTGATAGAGATGTAGCAGGTGCAATAGCTTTTGGATATAATCACTGACGTGGCTAATATTGCCATAGATAAAGTTAGCGGGATTGTTAATTTCATGGGCCATCCCCGCAACCCGTTGACCCAAAGAAGACATTTTTGCGGTCTGAATTAGTTGAGCTTGGGTCTTTTTTAGCTCTTGCAGACTTTGTTGTAAATCCTGAGCTTGTTCTCTAGCACGGGCTTCTGATTCCCGCAAGCACTGGTTTTCTTTTAAGTGTTGCACGTCACGCAGCGTTTTGTTGATGGTAATTTTTAAATCCTCCAAATCTATCGGCTTGGTTAGAAAGTCAAAGGCACCTAAGTTCATTGCATTTCTAATGTTTTTCAGGTCGCCATAGGCTGATATAACTATTGTTTTGAGGGGTAGGTCTATTTGATTAAGTCTAGATAGTAAAGTCAGACCATCCATTTCAGGCATATTAAGGTCGGTCAATACTATATCGATATCCGGGTGTTCTTTCAATTTTTCCAGCGCTTCTACACCATTATGGGCAAAAAAAAGCTGCCATCCTTCCGTGCGGATATTTTTTCTAAATACCTGGGAAATTAGATATTCTAAATTTTCTTCGTCATCTACAAACAGTATTTTTGCTGACATATTAGTCTTTCAGTTGCTAGTAGAACCCAGAAGGCAGAAGGAAGATGGAGAGGATGGGGAAGGTAGCAATTACCAATTACTAATTATGTTTCATTGTGAATTTACTCCAAATTGATTATTTTATTTTTCAGGGTCTCAAAATTAACAGGCTTAGTAATATAGTCATCAGATCCATAAGATATCGCGGTTTGATAATTTGTCTCATCTCCATAAGCGGTAATCATAAAAACTTTGATATCTGGAAACTTTTGTTTGATAATTCTGAGCAATTCTAGCCCATTCATCCCTGGCATATTAATATCCGACAAAATCAAGACAATAGACGCTTTTTTCGGGTTTTCCAAGTAGTCCAATGCAGTCTTTGCCGACAGGGCAAAATGAAATTCAATTTGCCCTGCTTTGATTTCTTTTCTAAACTTTTGCTTGAACAAAGACTGAATATCTTCCTCGTCGTCTACAACCATTACTTTCATTTTTTAAACTCCTTAACTTCGGCTATTTTTTTCGGCAATGTGATGATAAACTCTGTGTAATTTCCTGCTTCTGTTTCCACTTTGATTTCTCCCCGATGCTGCTGGACGATAATATCGTGACTGATAGAGAGACCTAGACCAGTACCTTCCCCCGCTGGCTTTGTAGTAAAAAAGGGATTGAAAATTTTATCGAAGATATCTGGGTCTATACCTGGGCCGTTATCGCGAATGCGAATTTCAATCGCCGAGCCCAGATTTCTAGTTCTGACATCAAGCTGAGGTGAAAATTCTTCTCCTGTTTCTTGTTTCTTTTTATGGGCTGCATAGCAAGCATTGTTAATAATGTTAAGAAAAACCCTGGAAATGTCTTGTGGCACGACTTCTACTTTGCCAATATCACTATCGTAGTCGCTGGCGATGATCATGTTAAAAGCAGCCTCCTTGGCTCGCATCCCGTGATAGGCTAGATTGACATATTCTTCCAATAAACTATTTATATTTGTGGCTTCCCAATGACCCCTTTGTCCGCGAGAATGCAAAAGCATATTGCCGACAATTCTGTCGGCTCTTTGACCGTGTTGATTGATTTTTTGGAGATTAGCTTTTAGATCGGTTAATAGCTCAGTAATATACTCCCTGCTATCGGGTTCTAAACGTTCTGTTTGATTTTCAATTTCTTGCAAAAGTTCTTCGGTTAATTCAGCAGAAACTTCTGAAAAATTGTTGACAAAGTTTAAGGGATTTCTGATTTCATGGGCAATTCCTGCTGTTAAACTGCCCAGGGAAGCGAGTTTTTCTTGGACGATAATTTGATTTTGCATAGCTCTGAGATTTTCTTCGATTCGCTGGCGCTCTTCAATTTCATTCTGCAATTGCTCCACAGTATGGGTGAGTTCAGATGTACGCTCTTCGACTTTGATTTCTAGTTCCTCATTAGCTTTTTGCAGTGCTTGCTGGGCTTGTTTGCGATCGGTGATATCGCGGACGATCGCCACATATTGTTGCAGATCCTGATTGGAAAGGGAAGCGCCTTGAGAGAATCGGTCGGAGATGGCAACTTCCAGAATACGCGCGCTACGATCAGAAAAATTGAAAGTTTGTTCGCTGCGACTGAGCCACTGCTCTGGCTGAACCCCTAATCCGGGTAGTAATTTGTTTAGGTGAGACCCAATTAGCCCACGAGCCTTTATTCCGAAGACGCTTTCAGCAGCGGGATTAGTCTGACGAATGACACCATTTTCATCTAGCACTACAATCGCATCTAGGGCAATGATAAACAGCTGTTCTGCTCCCTCTCGCGCCTCGTCCATTGAGACGACCTGGGGTAAGCTTGTCCAGCAGGCAACTGCCACCCCAATAAAAGCAACTGTCACCAGTAGCACTACGAATAAATTCAAGCCAACAGTAGAGTTAGCATATAATTTGAAGCCAAAAATCCAGCCGACAGAGACGGCGCTCACAATCAGCAAGATCAAAATTACAACCTGAAACGCCACAAAATCTGGCATTTTGCTCTTGCTTGTGTTGCGGTAAAGCCGAATCCACCACGACGGATGGAAAGGGGCAAAAGCAATGCGACTTATCCCTGCCTCCACTGCTAAAACGCCCAGGGGAAAAAACAACCCAATGATAAAGTCTTGCCAGCCCCAAGCCAAGCCTCCCACCACCAGAACCACCGCATCTACTACGAAAAAACCCAGCGACCACCCAGGCCACCGAACTTCAGGCTGATCCCGCCGGAGCCATAGTGAGAGATGGAACATCATCAGGCAGACAACCAAGCCAACATTAGTAATCGCCACAAGGCGAGGTACATTTCCCCAAGCTAGACAGATTAAACTGAGAACCAAAACAAAGACCAGCCCAAATCCAAATACACCCCGGCGGGATACAACTGCGAATGTTGGCGAAATATGCCCATCTACGGCAAGTTGATACAGCATCCGGGGGCAGTTGGAAACTATGGTCGCGCAACTCAGAAGACAGCTTGCGACTACCAGAAAGGTGACAAGGGTGGGAACCCAGGGTCCCCATAATACCTGACAGGCAGCTAATACATTCAAGAACACGTCATCTTTCAGACCAGGAGCAGTAGCCAAGCGCATCAGTACCCAGGAACCTCCTAAAATCACAGGCAGCATCCCCAGTGCGGAAATTTTGAGAAACTGCAAGGTTTTAGTAGGGTTGCGGCTATCCGCGACGAAACTGGCGGCGGAGTCACAGCAGTAGAAGATGTAGGTAGCAAAGTAAAACCATTTAGCCCAGTCAATAAAGGTGAATTCCGGCCAAATGGTGGGGAAAAAGCCGGGACTGTTTGACGAAAAAGCTAACCAGAATAGACCGTGAATGGAAAAAACGGATAGTACGCCGACTGTCGGTAACACGAAAAAGGCGTGCAGAATACTTAAGGCGCGAGTACCGCTGAATGTCAAAATGAAGGGTAGGAGCGTGAAGGTAATATTTAGTAAAGTTTCAGGACAGCTAAAACCTAAACTATTGAGGTTGACTTTGATTAATTGGGTCAGTACGATCGCAGAAATTGGCAGTGTTGATACCCAGCTTAAAAAGTAGCCGATCGCTGCATAGCTTCCCAGACCGGGATAATTTTTCAGCATTCGGGCGGTATAGTTGGGCGTTCCCCCAGCCATGTTTGGGAAATACTCACCGATGCGTTTTACCTGTAGATTGAGCATTATGCCCATCAGGATACCGGGCAACCAGACGAAGATGGCGCTAGGCCCAATCGCTGCTTGGATGGCTGTGGCGATGGTAAACCAATTAGCGAGACCTGTGAGGCCAAAGCCTGATGTTTCGAGGGCACTCAGGCTTCGGGGTAGACGCATGAGCTCTCGCCTCTTGAGACTTTCTCGTGGGGAAGGCTGAGCTGGTTCTGAGTGGTAGCCGTTTTCCGGCTGGTGTCGGATGCCTGTCGCCATCAGTTTTACCTATTATTTTGGGAATTTTGCTGTCGCCACCCTGATGTTTAGCTTTATAGCTTTTAACTTTTTCGGTTAAGCATTTTTGCTAGTCTTAAAATTTTGGGAAAGCTACCTTTCCCAGTCAACCATGAAAATCTATCTCAATCCGTCTTCAATATTACCAGGACTTACGCAACTATCACAGCTCAGTGTAAGTAGGTAGGTGGGATTAAACTAAACAATGTAACAGTAGGAAAACATTGCTCAGTCAACCACGCTTAGAGCATTTGCATACTTTACAATCGTTTACATAGTTGCGTCTTACAGCGCCTACCTACTTACCAGCACCAAAAAATTAGACAATAAACATCGAACGGGAAGTTTTAGTTGCTGAATTAAATAACTTAATACAATACTCCGGACAGTTTTTAAGCAGCCAAAGTACCATAAGACAAGACTGAAGAAAGATTAGGATGGTTTAAAAT
>NZ_JAUBSA010000115.1:0-12196 GCF_036702115.1 Microcoleus sp. LAD1_D5
TCTTACACGTTGTCAACGCCGAACGCGAGTCAAAGTCTTTTGAGGTAAGGGTTTTAGGCTTATTCAGCAAGCCCTACATAAGAGCCTTCAACCTTCATTTGACTATCTCTCTAAAGTTAGATAAAATAATTCATATTTTATGATTAGCAGGTTAGAGAAAATCTTAAGCAGCTTTGTATAGTAGGCAACAATATTACTAGAGTGTTTATTGTTACGTTAGATACGTAGAAACCCAATAATTAGAGGGATCGAGAAATTGGAAGTTTTTGAACGAACACAACAACGGCAAACGCCCTCCACCCGAATGGCTGCTGTCGAGTCTTTTTCCAAAAAAGCGAGTATTGCAGTAATGGCGATCGGCTGTACAGTCCTTTTGGGTTGGATATTCGATCTGCAAATGTTAAAAAGCATTCTGCCCGGACTCGTTACCATGAAAGCCAATAGTGCGGTCTGCTTTATTTTGGGCGGATTTTCTCTATTCATCCAACAGATCCGGCGCGCCAAATTTACAGCAAGAAAGCCTCAAAGAAATCATAAATATTTAATTTTGGGATGTTCATTTTTAATTATATTAATTAGCCTATTAACCTTAGTTCAATATAGCTTTAATTTAGACTTAGGCATCGACCAACTGCTATTTAAAGAAAGTTACACCTTGACAAGACCCGGAACACCAGGACGCATGGCACCGAATACTGCTGGTGCTTTTTTATTGCTGGGAACAGCGCTGCTGCTGCTGTCAGAACGTCGCCCTAAATACCTGCGGATTCAAATCTTAAGCTGTTCAGCATTTTTAATTGCATTTACGGGTTTGATAGGCTATTTCTACGACAAAGCTTTATTTTACCAAATTGGCAATAATACAGGAATGGCTTTGCACACCTCCGCAGCATTTATGTTGCTGAGCTTCGGCATTTTATTTGCCAGTCCAGAGCGAGGATTGATCGCAGTAATGACGAGCGATCGCGCGGGCGGCATCATGGCGCGGCGCTTGTTACCACGGGCAATTATTATCCCGCCTTTAGTCGGTTATTTCATCATATCGGGAGAGCGGTTACAAGCCTACACACCGGAGGTAGGGATATCGCTGTTAAGCGTATTGAACGTGATTATTTTTACAGTTCTGATTTGGCAGAATGCCAAAACTCTCTGCACCGCAGACCGGAAGCGCTATCGAGCGGAACTGGGACTGAGGAAAGCTAAATTAGACTTAGAAAATCAAGTTGAGAAACGGACTATCCAACTGCAACTCGCCAATGAGCAATTGCAGGAGCAAATTTTTGAATCTCAAACAACAAAGCAGGCGCTTCAAAAAAACTACAACCTGTTGATGGCAGTCATTAACAGTACGCCCGAAGCCCTATTTGTCAAAGATATTCAGGGCCGTTACCTGATGCTCAATGCTGCGGGAGCTAGTATAATTGGCAAGTCTGTAGACGACATTATCGGCCGAGATGACAGCGAGTTATTTCCGCCGGAAATTGCGGGGAATATTAGGAAAACAGATCGCCCAATTATGACAGCCGGCGAAACGCAAGCGATCGAAGAAGAACTACCAGTGAAAGGCAATTTGCGGACATTTATTTCTACAAAAAGCGCTTATCGGGACGGGCTAGGAAATATCATCGGTATAGTTAGCATCGCGCGGGATATTACTGAGAGAAAACAAGCCGAAATCGCCCACAAAAATCTGGCAGCAATTCTGGAAGCAACGCCGGATTTTGTAGGTATCTGCGACCTCGAAGGACGCGCGGTTTATATCAACAAAGCAGGCAGAAAAATGGTGGGTATAGACGAAAACGAAGATATATCCAACCGACAAGTTCCAGAATTCACGGCAGAGTCAGCCCGCAGCACTTTGAATCAAGCGATCGCCACTGCTGTTTCCGGGGGCGTTTGGAGCGGAGAAACCGCCTTCGTGTCAGCATCAGGACTCGAAATTCCCGTCAGCCAAGTCATCATCTCCCACTCCGCACCGGACGGCAAACTCACATACATTTCGACGATCGCCCGCGACATCAGCGATCGCAAAGAAGCTGAAAAAGCGCTGCAACTGTCGCAAGCTCGTTTCGCCGGCATTTTAGAAATTGCCGACGACGCGATTATTTCCGTGGATGCTGACCAAAAAATTATCCTGTTCAACCAAGGTGCAGAAAGGATTTTCGGGTGGACGGCTGCTGAGGCGATCGGGCAATCCCTGAGCCTGCTGTTGCCCGAAGCTTTTGTCGCCCCTCACAGCCACCTCGTCAGTAATTTCGGCGACAACATTAAACAAGCCCGAAAAATGGGCAGCCGCAAAGAAATTTTCGCCCGCCGCCGAGACGGTACGGAATTTCCCGCCGAAGCTTCTATTTCCAAACTCGAAGTGGCCGGTGAAATCATATTCACAGCAATTTTGCGCGATGTGACAGCCAGCCGAGAAGCCGATGAATTTGTGCGTCTGAGCGAGGAAAGATACCGATCGCTGGCAATGGCCACCGCACAGATGGTTTGGATGACAGACGCTAACGGAATCGCCGAGAAACCTCAGCCTGATTGGATAGCTTATACGGGCTTGAGTTCTGAAGACAAGGACTACTGGATAAAATCAGTGCACCCAGAAGATCGCGATCGCACAATACAAGCTTGGATGCGGGCCATAGAAACAAAAAGTCTCTATGAAATCGAGCACCGCTTGCGGGCTGCAGACGGCAACTACAGATACTTCTGGGTGCGGGGCGTCCCCATTTTGGCCGCCGACGGCAGCATTCGCGAGTGGGTGGGAACTCACACCGATATTAGCGATCGGGTGGAAGTTTTGGAAGCACTCAAGCAGTCCGAGGGACAGTATCGAGTGCAAGCAGCCCAGCTCGAAAAAGCTGTCCAGGAGTTGCACCAAACTCAAACTCAACTAATCCAAACCGAAAAAATCTCTTCTCTGGGGCAGCTAGTCGCCGGCGTCGCCCACGAAATTAACAATCCGATTAACTTCATCTACGGCAACATCACCCACGCCAGCCAATACGCCACAGACTTGCTCGGTTTGCTCCATCTTTACCAAGAAAAATACCCAAATCCCGTCCCGGAAATTGTAGAAGCAGCCGAAGATATTGAAGTCGATTTCTTAATGGAAGACTTTACGAAGATTTTGGAATCAATGAAAGTTGGAGCCGATCGCATCCGCGACTTAGTTGTATCCTTGCGTAACTTTTCCAGACTCGACGAATCGCAGATGAAGCGAGTAGACATTCACGAAGGAATCGAAAGCACTTTGCTAATTTTGCAGCACCGGATCAAAGCTAATGTACTTCGTCCCGCTATTGAGATTATCAAAGAATACGGCAATTTTCCAAAAGTCGAGTGCTATGTAGGTCAGCTCAATCAAGTATTTATGAATCTTTTAGGAAATGCGATCGACGCCCTCGAAGAGTACAACAGCACTCATTCTTCAAAAGAAATATATGCTCGTCACAACAGAATTCGGATTAGCACAAGTGCGAATTCAGACACAGTAACAATTCGGATTGCCGACAACGGTATGGGAATCAATCAAGAAGTTATTAGCAAGTTGTTTGACCCCTTTTTCACTACTAAACCAGTCGGCAAAGGCACAGGCTTGGGGCTGTCAATCAGCTATCAGATTATAGTTGAAAAACACCGAGGCCAATTGCAGTGTATTTCCGCCCCCGGCGAAGGTGCAGAGTTTGTCATAGAAATTCCCATTTGCCAGAAACTATCAGCGCTGCCCGCCGAAAACACAAAGGAAATGGTCAGCAGTCATTAGACAGTTGACAGTTGACAGTTGACAGTTGACAGTTGGCAGTTGGCAGTTGATAGTGGGCAGTTGCTCGTTGATGGTTGTCATTAATCATAAATTTCTCAACGTCTCCCCATCTCCCCGTCTCCCCATCTCCCGTCTCCGTCGCTCGATCGCCCTAAATCGAAATAATTCTTTACAATAAAAAAGTAACAATCCAATTAACTTTGACAAAATCCCTTGAAAATGCCTGTAAACCAACTTTCTCCAACAACAGCCTCCACGGAAACACAGACACTCGACTTTGACATAGCCATCGTCGGAGGCGGCATAGTCGGGGCCACCTTAGCCAGCGCCTTAAAAGATTCTGGATTAAAAATCGCTATAATTGAAACCCAACTCCCCGCCGCCGCCGCAGCCAAAAAACAAGCCTATGCAATCACCCTGCTATCAGGAATGATCTTAGAAGGTATCGGCGTGTGGCAGCAAATCTTGCCACAAATCACCACCTTCGAGCAAATTAGCCTCTGCGACGGCGACTATCCGGGCGTCGTCGAATTCCACCGCCCGGATTTGGGAAATACAGGCAAATTGCCCGTACCAAAAACCGCTTTAGGTTATGTCGGCGAACACCGAGTAATGCTGTCAGCTTTGCAAGAATCTTTGGCAAAAAACCCGAATTTTAGCTGGGTTTGTCCGGCGGAAGTAGTCGAGGTAAAATATTTAACCGATTGCGCGGAAATAGAAGTCAAACAAAACGGCGAAACTCGGACTATTCGCACCAAATTATTAGTCGCCGCCGACGGTTCGCGATCGCGCATCCGCACCGAAGCCAACATCAGCACTCGCGGCTGGAAATACTGGCAATCCTGCGTTGCTATCACTATTAAAGCAGAAAAACCGCACAATGATATCGCTTTTGAGCGCTTTTGGCCGAGCGGCCCGATGGGAGTCTTACCATTACCTGGCAACCGCTGTCAAGTAGTTTGGACAGCACCCCACGCGGAAGCTAAAGCTTTGCAACAAATGGATGAAACAGAGTTTTTGACTTTGTTGGAACAGCGCACGGGCGGGCTTTTAGGGCGTTTGGAATTGGAGAGCGATCGCTTTTTGTTTCCGGTGCAGTTAATGCAGAGCGATCGCTACGTTTTGCCCAGATTAGCACTAATTGGCGACGCGGCCCACTGCTGCCATCCCGTCGGCGGCCAGGGATTAAATATGGGCATTCGAGACGCAGGGGCGATCGCCCAAATCTTGCAGCAAGCGCACCAAAAAGGCGAAGACATCGGCGATTTGCGAGTATTGAAACGGTATCACAACTGGCGCAAAAAAGAGAATTTAATCGTGTTAGGATTTACCGATTTTCTAGACAGATTATTTTCTAATACTTGGCTGCCAATTGTAGCATTTCGCCGCTTTGGATTGTGGTGTTTGCGGACAATTCCCCCAGTGAGGTTTTTAGCCTTGCGCTTGATGACAGGCTTGATGGGGCGGCCGCCGGAATTAGCCCAAAATTAGGTTTGTACACCCACCCACCATCAAAGAAACCGGGTTTTTTTCCAAATCTTTGCACTCTCACCAAGTCTGTCGCAAAAACCCGGTTTCTGGCCACCCGTGGTTCCAAGACTAAACTAAATTCATCGATGAATGGTATATAATTAAGATATAACAGAGCTATGAGTGGAATTGACCGTAAAATTACTCTAGAAACTCGAACCAGTCTCATTGATAAACATCTCCCCGGAACCCAAAAAGCCCAAAGTGAATTTGAAAGCGAAGGAATCGTCCATCTCTTTAATGATAGAGAAACAATGGAAAGAGTGGCCGCAGAAATTAAGCTAAGAGGGGAACGCACAGGAGAGGACGATCTAGAGGACAATTATGATCGCTATGGATTGTACTTTTCAGAACCAATTGGTTATATACTGAAAGCCGACGGGACTCAGATACAACTAAATTACGGTGAAATAAAGATTAAAAAAACTACAGGTAAATACCATGTCATACCTCGCACAAGACCCCGCACAAGCTACTAAAATTAGTCAAGAATCACAAAAAGAGACTGAGTGGGAGTTTGCGGAAATCTGGGCCGATACTCTGATATCTCCGCCTTATATCCTGATGTTAGTCAAGGAAATTTCAGGAAAATTTTGCATTCATAATCCGGCACAAAATTATAAAGTTATTTTTTCTAGTGACAATTACGAAGCGGCTAAAATGTGGCTACTAGAGGATGAATATGAGCGTTTGAATAGTCGGATTTTACGAGAAGTATAAAATAAAGTGGTGTCGCCACATCCGCCAGGGGTTTCAACCCCTGGCTAATAGCGAAAGTCGCTTGAAACCGACTGAAAATCCGAGATAAAAATGAAAAACTCTTTAGTCCTCTTTAAGAGGACTTTTGCTATGAGACAGGGGTTTCAACCCCTAGCGGACTATCGGGCTAACCGAGGTTTCTCGCCACTCGCACCATCAAAGAAACCGGGTTTTTTCCTCAATCTTTGCAATGTTACGAAGTTGGTCGCAAAAACGCGGTACAATGATCGACTCAGCTCGAACCCAGCCCTGACGGCAATAGAAAAACCATGCAGCCCGAACAAGAACAAGAAATTCTCAACCTGCGCGATCGCCAATTAACGCCCAAACAAATTGCCCGAAAGTTAGGATTGAAAGCATCCGAAGTCAGTACCTTTCTCCAATTTCATGCAGAACAAACAGCCCTCGCTAGCGCCGAAAAAGGAGAGTTATTGCCCGTTGCTCAATGTCTTGTGGATGTAAATTTTGCGAAGGTATTGTTGGGCAATGAAACTTCTGAAACGGGCGGCTTGGGTTTAGTGATGGTTACCCGTTCCAAGGGATACAATCGTTTTGTTGCAGCCACTTATTTGATCGACTACTGGTGTTTGGGAGTCAAGGATAGCATTCCGCCACGTAACTGCAACGATAGCCAATATAAAAATCTCGTTGAGAATTCTTACTCGCCGTTTCTGGGATACGAAGAGATTAGTTTAGAACAAGCACAAGCCCTGGTTTGGGGCGCGATCGCTTATGCCAAAACATTAGGCTTTGAACCGCATCGCGATTTCGAGCAGTCGAAGGCTCATTTAGGAGAATCAACCAGTGAAAGTGGCTTGAAATTCGGTCGCAATGGAAAACCTTGTTATATTGAAGGGCCTCACGATAATACAAGGAAAATTATCAATACGCTTAAAAACTCTGTGGGAGAGGGTAATTTCGATTACTTGTTCGGGATGGGGTAGAAATTGATACGGCGGAGCGTCAACCGCCAAACCACCAATCGTGATAAAATAAACATCGGTGTTATTCACAACTCCCCACAATGGAAGAAACCCGCGCCCAAGCTTATCTGCAATTGATTGAGACACTCCTGACTTGCCCCAACGGTGAGGAACCGCAGATTTTACAGGCTAACTTAGAATTGGTAGATTCGGGGTTTCTGCAAGTTTGCGAGGTAGTAGCAGAAAACCTGGCAGAGGAAGGACAGGAAAATTACGCTAGTTTTTTACGGAATTTGGCCAGTCAGCTATGGCAATTCTTGGGGATGAATGATGAGGGGTATAGCGATAACTCTGAAGGTGAAAATTCCCAAGAGTATGCAAACTTTATCCTAGAATTATTGCAAGCAGAAGAAGATAGCAACAGCGATATTAAAGTAATTCGCCCCATGCTGGCTCAGCGGCAACATCTCCTCAATGACCGTTTTGCCGAGAGTTTACAGCAAGAAACCCAGAATTTAATTGCCGAACATCCCGAAGCAATTGAATCTATTCTCGACCTTATTGGAGACTTGAGTAATCATATTAGTGAATTTCCGCGGGGGAAAAGAGCGAATAATCTTGAAATTGCCATTACTGGTTATCAAATACTTTTAAATAATTGGGAACCGGGGAGCGAAAAATACGCTCTAACTCAAAATAACCTAGCCGTTGCCTACAGTAACAGAATCAACGGTTCGCGAGCGGATAATCTGGAGAGGGCGATCGAGTTTTGTCAGGCTGCTTTAACAGTCTATACTTTTGAGGATTTCCCCGAAAAATGGGCAATGACTCAAAATAACCTAGCCATTGCCTACAGTGACAGAATCAGGGGTTCGCGAGCGGATAATCTGGAGAGGGCGATCGAGTTTTTTCAGGCTGCTTTAAGAGTCTATACTTTTGAGGATTTCCCCGAAAAATGGGCAACGACTCAAAACAACCTAGCTAATGCCTACAGTAACATAATCAGGGGTTCGCGAGCGGATAATCTGGAGAAGGCGATCGAGTTTTATCAGGCTGCTTTAACACTCCGTACCCTTGAGGATTTCCCCGAAGATTGGGCAACGACTCAAAACAACCTAGCTACTGCCTACAGTGACAGAATCAGGGGTTCGCGGGCGGATAATCTGGAGAGGGCGATCGAGTTTTATCAGGCTGCTTTAACAGTCCGTACCCTTGAGGATTTCCCCGAAGATTGGGCAACGACTCAAAACAACCTAGCTACTGCCTACAGTAACAGAATCAACGGTTTGCGGGCGGATAATCTGGAGAGGGCGATCGAGTTTTTTCAGGCTGCTTTAACAGTCTCTACCCTTGAGGATTTCCCCGAACAATGGGCAACAACTCAAAATAACCTAGCTCTTGCCTACAGTAACAGAATCAACGGTTCGCGAGCGGAGAATCTGGAGAGGGCGATCGCATCTTTCACTGCTGCATTATCCGTCCTCACCCGCGAAGCTTTTCCCGAAAAATGGGCAACGACGCAAAATAATCTGGCAACAGCCTACACTTACAGAATCAGGGGAGAGAAAGCACAGAATATCGAACTGGCGATCGCATCTTACACTGCTGCATTATCCGTCTACACCCGCGATGCTTTTCCCGAAAATTGGGCCCAGACGCAAAATAATCTGGCAAATGCCTACAGTAACAGAATCAGGGGAGAGAAAGCAG
Organism: Microcoleus sp. LAD1_D5; assembly: GCF_036702115.1. Taxonomy (NCBI): domain Bacteria; kingdom Bacillati; phylum Cyanobacteriota; class Cyanophyceae; order Oscillatoriales; family Microcoleaceae; genus Microcoleus; species Microcoleus sp. LAD1_D5. The sequence continues at coordinate 8,686 of NZ_JAUBSA010000115.1, forward strand.
AGAATATCGAAGTTGCGATCGCATCTTACACTGCTGCATTAACCGTCTACACCCGCGATGCCTTTCCCGAATATTGGGCAGGGACGAAAAATAATCTGGCAGCAGCCTACACTTACAGAATCAGGGGAGACAAAGCAGAGAATATCGAACTGGCGATCGCATCTTACACTGCTGTATTATCCGTCTACACCCGCGATGCTTTTCCCGAAAACTGGGCTATGACGCAAAATAATCTGGCAGCAGCCTACTCCCAGAGAATCCGGGGAGAGAAAGCAGAGAATATTGAAAGGGCGATCAATTTTTATGAAGCTGCTTTAACAGTTCGTACTCTTGAGTCATTTCCTTTGGAATGGGCAAGGACACAAGATAACCTAGCTACAGCATACCAATACAGAACTATTGGTGTCCGAGAGGAGAACTTGGAAAAAGCTATTGGTTATTGGGAAGCAGCTAGTCAGGTTATAACTCAAGAGTCATTCCCTCAAGACTGGGCGCGCCTCAAAAACAACTTAGCAAATGCTTATTTATATAGACGAAAAGGCGAAAAATGTAACAATTTAAAACAGGCTATCTCTGCTTATAAAGACGCTTTGTCTTTTTATGAGCGCGAGCAGTATCCTGAAAAATATGCAAGTATTCAGAAAAATTTGGGTGTTGCTTACCTTCAATATTAAGGAGTCAATATGTACAAAAAAAATTATATAGAAGAATCTATTCAAGCCCTTGAAGATGCGAGTAAAATCTATGTTAGGTTAAATTCCTCAATGCAATGGGCGGAATCTCAAAATAATTTGGGTATTGCTTACTCAAATAGAAAACAAAATAGTCTAGAAGATAATTTACAAAAAGCGATTATGGCTTTTGCGGGAGCAACTCAAGTTTATCATTTACTTGGTAATAAACATAAATATTTAGAAGCTAAATTTAATTTAGGAATTGCTTACGAAAAAAGCAATTTATTGCTGGCTGCTTACCAATCTTTTGATGAAACTATAGAGGCAGCAATTTTAAATAGGGATCTCGAATTTTATTATTTTGACAATGGTCAAGTATTACCAGAAATATACGGCCGCAATATACCGACTAAAACTCAAGGATCTCAGAATAGTCAAGATACACAAAGTCGAGAAAATCTTATTCTCAATGTTGTAAATGATGTGGTTGGATTCGTTCAAGGTGAGATATTGTCCGAGCAGGAATACAAGCAAAAATTACATGAAATAAATAATCAACTTTATCAATCAATGGTAAGAGTTTGTATAAAAGTTGAAAAATATGCTGAGGCTCTAGAATATGCAGAGCGAAGTAAAGTTAGGATTTTACGAGAAATGCAAGCCATCAAAGAATTAAATTCTTCGGGTCAAAACTTAGAGACTTTGTCTGAGGAGTTGCAAAGAATAAAAAAACAAATTGAGGAAGAAAGTAAACGGTTAGCTGAATCTCCTGACCCCAATTATGATAAAATTAATCAATTACGTCAAGATTTTATTTCTAAATATCCTTATAAATCTCTAAAAGTTGACCAATTTAAAGAGCTAGCAGCCCCAAAAACAGCAATTATAGAATGGTACATTTTGGGGGATAGTTTTTGTGCTTTCCTCATCGCGAACGATCCCCCCCAGCCCCCCTTAATAAGTGAGGAGCAAGAGAGCTCGGAATCCCCCTTGAAAATGGGAGAGAATCAATTAGAAGTTACACAGTTATCTCACAGCGAACCCGATCTAAATTCAGAACCCCCCTTATTAAGGGGGGCAGGGGGGATCGGATTTTGGCAATCATCACCGCAAGATTTAGAAAAACTAATTGATTGGGGAAATGAATATTTAGACAATTATGACAGTAACCGTCAACAATGGCAAAATAGCCTAGAAACTAAACTAGCAAACCTAGCCCAAATTCTCCACATTAATGAAATAGTTAAAAACATCCCCGAAACCTGCGATCAACTAATCCTGATTCCCCACCGCTACTTGCACCTGTTCCCTCTCCACGCCCTCCCGGTGAGTAGGGAAAATTGGCAGCGCTTTCACCCGAACAACCAAAATTATTGCCCCCTGAATCCCTGTCTCGTTGACTGCTTCGATAATGGAGTTTCCTACGCCCCCAGTTGTCAGCTATTGCACCAAGTCCAAAAAGACAAACGGGGTAAATTCGAGCGATTCTTCGCCATTCAAGACCCCAAAAATAACTTGAAGGCTGCGAAAATGGAAGTACAAAGCATCAAAAATATTTTCGCCACGCCAGAAATTTTTGCTAAACAAGATGCCAAAAAAGGCGAAAAATCAGAGTCAAAATTAGAAATAGCCGAAAAAGTCGCCGACAGCCATCATCTGTTCTTTTCCTGTCACGGTTCCTTCGATCGCAACGATCCGCTACAATCTGGTTTAGAACTAGCCGACGGTACTCTCACCCTAGAAGAAATCATCGGCTATTTCAACCTCAGTCAATGCAGCCTCGTCACCCTTTCCGCCTGCGAAACCGGACGAGTCCAACTCGACAACACCGACGAATACATCAGCCTCACCAGCGGTTTCCTACTAGCTGGTAGTCCCAGTTTATACGTCAGCCTGTGGTCAGTAAGCCCCCTTTCCACAGCAATTTTACTGATCAGAACCTACGAAAACCTCTACGACCAACCCGGTAAATTCGCCCTAGCATTAAGCCAAGCCCAAATCTGGATGCGAGACACCGACATCCAAGGTTTCCTCGACTGGACAAACCAATGTCACCTCCTAGACACTGAGTGGCGAGGAACCTTACAATGCTACTTGGAAAAGGACAAAGCAACTCAAGGAGTCTGTGCTAAAATCTATCAAAACCCGTTTCATTGGGCCGGCTTCTGTGCGGCTGGCAAAGGAGAGCAAAACATGACTAATAGCAGCAACCAAATAGAAATTTTCCACCAATTAATTCAATCAGATTTATCTTTTAACTGGAGATATACCCTAGCTGCTCTCAAAGCTGAATTAACAGACAATGATGACAACAATGTCGAAATTATTGAAAATTGGCTGGAAGATAAGCCAGAAATTAAGTTTGAATACAACGCTAACGTGATGAGATTAGAGGAATTTAAATTACCCAATAAAGGGCAATCACCCACTCAGCCGGGACAGCAAAGTCAAATTTTGAAAAACACCCTAGAAAATATGACGATAGCTCCGGACAAAGCTCCTGAAGCAAATCAAGATACGCGGTCTTCTCCATGAAAAAATTTAGTATCAGTGTTTGTTATTTCCATCTCAATCAGACTTTAGCTGAACCTCCCGATCGAGTTTCACCTACAGCCGAGTTTATTTGGGAAAAACTGATTAAACTAAGTGAGAAAATGCCTTTCAATGAACTCAAAGATTTAAAATCTCAATTAGTTTGCTACGAATTTGATGAAGTATCCAATGATTTCAAACATCAGACAAAAGCCTTAAATTTAATCAACTGTAGTTTAGACTAACCAAAGATGAGAACGGTGGCAAAAGAAGAACTAGAGCCACCGTTAAGGAGAGAATGAGGG
>NZ_JAUBSA010000116.1:0-11194 GCF_036702115.1 Microcoleus sp. LAD1_D5
CTTCTGTGATTTATTGCGTAAGCGTTGCTTGCCGTAGGCGTCGCATCCCTCTTTAAAAACTGTCCGGAGTATTGAAATATTACATCATAATTTTACCTCAAATATCTTTCTAGTTCTGATATATTTTGGTTTTAGGGTTGAGCCAGGAAGTCGAGGCGTTGCGGATAGCTCTTTAGCCGTGATATTTTAACTTTAATTCCGCGATTCCCGGCTAAGTATTTTCTGTGAGTTTGTGCAATAAAACTTGTTGAAACTTCTAATCGTTTTTCTGTTTCTCGATAACTAAATTCTTTTAATCTGAGTAAAACAGCTTGCGCTTTCTTCCCTTTTATGAGATTTTTATATGCGATCAAATCTTGCACCTCTTCTAGCTGTTTTTCTATCTTATCTTTTTTTACGTTGCTGATTAACGGTATGAACCAACTTTTTTCGGAAGTTACAAAACTCACCCTACTTGGCTTATGGCAATTCCGAACTCTTCAATTCATACCTGTATTAAGCAACGCTAAATGATTAAAGTGACTTGAGAAGACCGCTTTCTAACTGATAAATTGCTGCCATGATTCCACTTTCCGGATTGGTGAGCAGGGACTTTTTGACATCTTTCAAGTATTCTACAATATGTTCCCGCAAAATCGGTCTTTCTACTTTGACTGTGTGATTGTAATCCCACAAATCCCAAATAATAATCCCGATTCCCACAATCGGATCAATTAAACTTACTCCCAACTGACTAGCCACTGTACCGCCTGTTTTTGTAGCTACCTTGGCGGCGGCTTTGCTGGCCACTTTTGCCGTAACTTTGCTGCCCACTTTAGCTGCTACTCCCAAAATTAAGGGTTTAGCAACTAAGTAGCCACTGCCGCCAACTAATACTTTTAATGAGAAATTAGAGATGTTTCCTTTGTCGCTAATTGTGGTGGCAATATCGTTCAGATATTTGTCCCACTGTACTTGTGGTATATTATAATTATTTTGAACTACTTTCACATTCTTGCTAACTTCGGATATGTACAAGTTAGCAGTATCTTGAGTGATTAATTGAAATCGCAGTTGAGCGTTTTTGGGTACGAGCACGCGGTTAGCAAATTCTCTTTGAAAGTCTTCGGTTAATTTTTCGGAAACAGATTGAGAAGCTGCTGTCATATCAAATCTGTTGAGTACGGCAGATTTCACGAAATTAAAAGGTACGGTAAACTCCATCTTTTTTTGATTGAAGTAATCGAAGTACCAATCGAGGAAACTATTGTCTACTCGTGCAATTACTTCGGCTTCCCATTTGTCCAATTCTTTGGAGGCGAAAGTTTCGGCAGTTATATGGGATTGTTGGATGGCGTTTTTAACGTCTTGGTTGACTTTGCTAAAATCGTGCGGCGGCGAGACGACAACTGCTGTGGTTCCGGTATTTGTTAGTGACTGGGAAATTAGAAAGTTACCTAATAGGGGAATGATGACTACTAAAATTACGATCGTCCAAATCATCGGTGTCACAGTTTTGATAAACTGACCGATAACTCTGAGACGTTCTGTTTTCTCTGAATAGCTAATTTCTTCCTTGTCTTGACTCATGGCGGTTTCTCAACTGATGAGATTTGGGCTAGTTTCGATTATAGGCGATCATACCTGCGATCGTGTTACGGGCGTGTGGCCTGAGATTCTGGAAGGGTTGGGGAAAAGTGCGATCGCTCTCTTTATCTGCTTATCTGCGTTAATCGGCAGTTAATAAAAAACTCCATCGGCTTCACCTTAATTCTTTCATATGACCCTTTAACTAATGCTCAGCTTAAACTTTCAGCCTCACTGCCTCGCAGTTTCCCACCAACTATGCAAAGGGTGGCTTTTAGGTGGCATATATCGCCCCTTAACTCGAATTAAATTCAGTACATCGCGTAGTGTTTGCGAATCAACACCTGCTTTCTCTGACCAATGCTTAACTATCTCTAGGGTTGATAAAACCTGAAGCTGTGGTGTCTCGTTCCGAAAAAACGATATCGCTCGTTTATCATCGGTCGCCATTGCCCATTGTCGGTGAACTGCGATGGCGCCAGTCGCTGACTCGCCGTCATCTAAAATAGCGGCGTAATTCACAAATGATTCGGCCTCTTCTTCCGACTCAAAATCCACGGTTATAAGTATACTTTGTGCGATCGCTGCCTCGAATTGAGTCGCACCATCATTTTCCTCGTCTTCAAGACGTTGGAGCGTTTTTAACTCCTGTTCTCGAACAACTTGGGTGACTGCAACCTGAACAGGAATAGACTTCAGAATTGCCAGTAATTGACCCGAAGCACAAAAGTTGAAAACGCAACAGGCATCAAGAAGAAGGTGGGAGTGAACAATTTGCATAACTTGACTTCTCCCATTACTCCTGCATATCGATCAGGTCGAAATCAGAGGCTTCCTCCATCATTCCGCTTGAATGTTCCCGCAATGCTTCTGCGATGCGGCGGGCCTCCAGGCGATCGACATTTAGGAAATCAGAAAAGCGACTCTCTGTAATCAGTCCTTGATCCAACGCCTCGATCGCGAGATGCTGATAGTGGAGAGGGATCGTATCAGTGCGCTGTGGGATGTCCTCTAAGCCAAGCTCCTGTTGTACCTTTCTGACTTTCAACCCGCGGTCGCGCAATCGCTCCCAAGTTCCAGCCCGCACAAGCTCCATTTCTTCTAACCGATAAGCAAGCGCTTCTATGGATACACCGTAGTAATGCGCTAATGTGAATAGATGAGTCGGAGTGAACTTGCCATGCGTGCGGCACATATCGTTGAATCGCTTGAACAAGCCGCTAGTGGGCATCAGGAAATATTTTGGGAAAGTGTCGGCTAGTCGTTCGCTCTCTGGAACTCGCTGATACTGACCTTCAAATTCCAACACAGCTTTTCTCCGATGTGCGAGAAAGTGAAGGTATTCGTGAGTCAGCGACCAACGCCGCCGCTCCTCTGGATGATTAGCATTGATTGCTATGCAACCGCCAAGTCGTTCATCGTACCTGTAAACCCCTGAGTATTTTGGTGGCATCTCTAGATAGAAGATGCGGAGTCCCACATCCTGCTCTAAAATGTCCCGCAGACGTAAAATAGGCCCATCTCCAAGCCCAAGGCGCTGGCGCTCTGCAACTGCTATGCTCTCGGCAGTAGCCTTAAGTGGCATATTCGTTACTTGATACTCAGGAGGATAGTTCTGGGGAAGTGGTGCGGACATAATTTCTTCAAGCTCTAGGTAATTCCGACACAACTCCTCTAGCTGCAGAATTGCTGGTTCAATCTGTACTTCTTCTCCCTCACTGCGCTGATAGGCTGCCCGAAACTGCATCTCAAAAGGTTGGATTACGGGACGAGATCGAACAAAGTCACTGACCGATCGCCCATAGGCGCGGGCGAGTTTAATCAGTTCAGTTGCCTTAATGCGGCGCTCTCCTTTCTCGATAGCAACCATAGTGGTACGTGCAGCGTCAATGATGTTAGCTGCATCAGACTGAGTCATACCGCACTTTTTACGCGCCTGTTGAAGGAGTTCCCCAAGCGTTCGCAGATCGATGTTGTCAAGGATATTGCTAGTCATACATTTTTCCTCAACTTTACTGAGCTTTGACTGCGTGTCTGTTTAATAAGTGCTGTTTGCCACGTTGATTCGATCGGTCAACCGCAATTTGGGACTTTACTGTATCCCATTCAGAAACATAGCTTCGATAAAGCTGAATCAGGTGGCTCCGCATATCAGCGGGCAGTAGGCATTCTGCCCCAGCGCCACGATCGACGATATCATCTAACACTGGAAACTCTCGGGTTAAAGCTTCCCACTGAATACCCATTTCATCTGATACATTGAGCAAGTTGCGGAGGGTGTTAACCTGCACAAGCATATGAGCCAGATGCAAACTGGATTCCTTTGGTGGGCGCTCTCCGTGGAACACTACATAACGGGTTCGATCTTCTAGATCGTTAGCCGCAAGCGCCTGTCGTCTTAACAGACAAGAGGAGCAGTAACCACACTGAATCGGCTGCTGGCGATGTGGGCTGTCGCATGACATAGTTAGCGACGGTAAGTCGTTTCTCCCTTCTGCAGCCAATGTTTTGCACATTTTGGCTTTAGTCCAGAACAGAAAGGGGTTTTGCACACGGAATTCTTCTCCCAAAAGTTCTGAGACGACATCGCTCACCATCAGTAAAGTCAGTGGGTGAACAGAGCGAGAGTGATCCAGTCCTACAGCAGATGCACGGTAAGGAAGGTTGATCGCCCCAATCCCATTCTCGTAAACACAGAGAACCCGCCGATTCATGAGGTATGCGCACGCGGCACCAAGCAGAGTGAATACAACACCTCGCGCACGCGAACGCTTGTTCTTGTGCTGCGCATCGCTATCGTGGAAGCGGATTGGGACGCGGAAAAGATGACAACGACCGGGGAATATAGACTCAACCTTTTTTCCTACTCGTCCCTGGCGGGCATAGACACTATTGTTACTGCCACTTCCAAACAGCACGAACGACTTTTCTGGATACATCCGAAGACGAGTGTACAAACCCGCCAGAGCATCAAGTCCACCACTCCAAAGCGCGACTTCACAGCCTTGAGGTATTACGGACAAAACTAATTGTTGGTTAACAAAACGTTCGGGTGCGACCCTGGTTTGGAAGTCGAAAACCCATTCGCTCCCAGTCGCCCATCCAAGCAGGTGTTCCAGCTTTGTCCGGAACGGTTCGGCATTGAGTAATTCCGGATGACGTACTGGAACCACGACTTGAAGACGACGCGACTTTCCGATCAAATTTTGGGGCGCCAGGCGGTCTGAAGCATGGATTGCAACGGCGAGGTCAACGAGGTCGGCAACGATGGCTGGAAACTCTTCATGAACCCGATACCCGAATGCCTCATCATCCACATTGATGCCAACATTTATCTCTTTACCCTGGGAGTGATCTATGAAGCGGACAGACCCATTACTGTTCGAGACAGGTTCAAAGTGCAAAGTGTAATTGCTGTAATCACTGTCGTCAAGGCTCTGCTCAATCGAAGGTTCGTAGTTCATAGCAGATCCTCATCAAGGTCTATCTCTTTCACCTTCTCGCGTGGAGACCGTCGCAGGTTTTTCACATCCTCATTCGCAGTAGCCTTCTTCGCCCATTTACTGATATCGGCTAACATATCTGAACGGATCGCCTCAACACGCTCTGTCACGGTCGCATTATCAACATCAGCATGGTGATTAGGTGTCAGCGGAATGCGTTGCTCAAATTTCGCCTTGTACACTTCCAGGAAGAACCGCTCTACAACCGCTTCCGGCAAATTGTTAGTTTCTGCTGTATGCTTATAGCGAAATTCATGGAGGATGCCCTTACCAGCACGACGGAGTAGTTCCTGGACATGATGCTTAACTTTCGCTTGTCCTACCTGTCGATCGATCTCCGTGCTTAAAGCAGCCCAATTTACAGAGCTATGCAGGCCAACATTTTCCACCATCATCTGTCTCAACATCTCCCCCATTCGCTTGGCGTATTTGACCGCCACATTACCGTAGTTTGTCTGGATGTCCCGTATCACAGCACCCTTCACAACCCAAGCATTTTCACTGTTGTTAGCTTTTCCTTCACAAAGCCACTTATACGGCTTCTGGTAAAGCCCCGAAAGCTGACTGTGAACGATATCTCCGTCGGGCATGGTCGAACCTCCAAGGCTCGGAGTTTGCTTATATGATGAAGCTAGCTCTGTTTCCTGACAATGTCAAGCATTAAGGTAAAAAAAAATAGTAAATGTCAGGATCGAGATTGCCAAGATTAGATACAGCCCACACTCGGAGATGAGGAGGAGCGTAAGTGGGAACTTGATCGCACACTCAATCCCCTACCTCGGAGCAACTTACGGACGATCGCACTATTTAACGGGCGAGTCGAGAAAATTGGCTTGACTAGAAAAAAAAGGCCTATGGCTGTTGCACTAGCTGTTGTGCATTAAATGTCCAGTAATTTTCTACTGAAAAAACCCGGTTTCTCCAAGAAACCGGGTTTTTTATTCAACGCTAAAAACGATTAAACCTTCGCTTCATTCTTCACCAAATTACCCCAACCCAAATCCTTCAGCGAATTATTCCGGCGCAGCGGACGAGTCACCAACTCCAAAATATCCCGCGCATTACCAAAGCCGTGAATCTGAGCAAAAGTAAACTCAACAGACCACTTAGTATTAATTCCCCGCGCTTCCAAAGGATTAGCGTGAGCCATACCAGTAATCACCAAGTCAATATTCTGCTCGTAAATCCGCTGAAGCTGATTGTAATTGTCTGGTTTCTCCACAATCCGAGGAGTAGGAACTCCCATCTCGTGACAAGTCTTTTCTAACAAAGCCAATTCGGCCGCCTGATAGCGCTTGTCCATGTAAGGAATGCCGATTTCCGGGCAAGTCATGCCGCAGCGAATCAAGAAACGTGCTAAAGAAATCTCCAGCAAATTGTCGCCCATAAAGAAGACAGATTTGCCGCGAATTATTTGCAGGTAATCTTCCAAACCAGCCCAAATTTGCGCTTCCCGTTCGTCCAAACCTTTTGGTTCAATTCCCAACACTGAGCAAATCTTTTCAATCCAAGCGCGAGTTCCGTCAGGACCGATCGGGAATGGCGAACCAATTAGCTTACACTTGCGGCGGCGCATCAACGTAGAAGCAGTACGCGACAAGAAAGGATTCATGCCAGATACATAATAGCCTTCTTCCAAGACTGGCAATTCAGTGTAGCGCTTGGAAGGAAGCCAACCAGAAACCTTAATTCCTTGCTTCTTCAATTCTAAGGTTAGCTGAGTAACAACCGGATCGGGCAAAGAACCGAAAAGTACCAGCGGTGTGTGCTTGACATATTCCGATTCATCTGCTGCAACTTCCTCTTTTTTCTTGCCGAAATTCAGCAGTTGAGAGATAGCATTGCGTTCTTGTTTCTGAGATTCCATCACGGGCGCTTTCTCAGGACATTTAGCAGCCATCGCTGCCAAAACGGTATCTTCCCCTTGAGTAAAAGCGTAATCCAAGCCGTTAGCGCGCGCTGTGACGATGGGAATGCCAATTTCTGCTTCGAGTTTCGGCGCTAACCCCTCCAAATCCATTTTGATGATTTCGGTGGTGCAAGTGCCGATCCAAACAATTACACTGGGGTTACGATCGCGCTTAATTTGCAAGCACAGCCGCTTCAACTCATCATAATCGTTTAACTGAGCGGAAATATCGCCCTCTTCCAACTCAGCCATCGCATAGCGAGGCTCAGCAAAAATCATCACGCCCATTGCGTTTTGCAAGAAATAGCCGCAAGTCTTAGTACCGATGACCAAGAAAAAGCTATCTTCAATTTTTTGATAAAGCCAAGCTACGCAGCTAATCGGACAAAATGTGTGATAATTGCCTGTTTCGCATTCAAAGTTTAAAGCTTCCGGTTCATTAGTAGTAATAGCAGTCATATCTCAAATCTTCTCCTTTAAATTGTTTTTAGTCTCGAACAGGACAGGCTTGGCTAGCGAGAAAATACCTGTATTTTGCGATCGCATCTCTTGCTGCGGACACGCATAAGTTGTTTTTCAGGTTGTTTTTCCTCTCGAAGGCGAACAGGCGCAGGGACGAGAAAACACCTGTTTTGTACGATCGCGCTTTCGCAGCGAACAATAATAGAAATACCTGGTTTTGGCGTAATTCCTCTGAAAAATAGATGCAGCAAACTCAATATTTCCGCAGCCGCAGCATCCAAAATTTGAGCTAAAAAATTCTGCGCGAGGGCATACAATCCCTCACCGCAGGGATTTAGTGTTCTTCAACTCGCTAAGGCAAAAAGCCTTTTGGCAGTTGTGAGTTGGAGCTCATTAAAAATTAACAACTCGCAACCCACAACTCACAAATAGAACGGGAAACTTCAAAACTAGAAGAGACGCGGGCGATCGCCACAACCTCACTTAAAATCCGACAAAAAGCCCGAAATTTCTTCATCGTCATCGTCGGAATCCAAATCGCCGAGACCTAGAGCATCTAAATCATCTTCATCAGGATCTCCGGTAGTTGCTTCCCCGAGATCGTCGAGTCCGAGATCGTCGAGGTCATCGTCATCAGATACAGAGAAATCGTCAATACCGTCTTCGTCCAAGTCGCCGAGATCCATATCTAGGTCATCTGAGGTCGCTGTCCCAAAAGGATCGGGTATTTCTTCGGCGACAAACTCTGCATCTTCTTCCCCAAACGGATCGGAAATTCCCGCTTCGAGATCTCCAGAGGTCAAAGTCCCAAATTGTGAGGCTTCTTCTTCCTCGTCATCGCCGAGGTCGAGACCGCCCAAAGCCGAGGCTTCTTCTTCCTCGTCATCGCCGAGGTCGAAGTCAGATATGACATCTTCCTCGTCCTCGCCCATATCGAAGTTAGATACGGCGTCTTCCTCATCGTCGCCCATATCAAAGTCAGATACGGCGTCTTCCTCATCGTCGCCCATATCAAAGTCAGATACGGCATCTTCCTCATCGTCATCGAGACCGAGCCCGTCCAAAGCCGACGCTTCTTCTTCTTCGTCATCGTCCAGGTCGAAGTCGGAGACCGCTTCCTCCTCGTCATCGTCCAGGTCGAAGTCGGATACCGCTTCTTCCTCGTCATCGCCCAGGTCGAAGTCGGAGACCGCTTCTTCCTCGTCATCGCCCAGGTCGAAGTCGGAGACCGCTTCTTCCTCAAACTCATCGAAGGATTCCTCGTCGGAGTTCAGTGCTGAGGCTGCTGCTGCCAGACCAGCGGCTCCGGCGACTCCGGCGACTACTCCCGCTGCTGCTAAGGCCGCACCGCCCAATTTATTAGATTTGGCTGGGGGTGCAGCAGTGGCAGTTTGAGTGGCTGCGGGCGCAGCAGTGGCAGTTTGAGCTGCTGCGGGTGCAGCAGGGGCAGTTTGAGTGGCTACGGGTGCAGCAGGGGCAGTTTGAGTGGCTGCGGAGGCTCGTGTCGCTGCCGCTGCGGGTGCAGTGACAGTTGGAGTTGTGCTGGCCGTCTGTTGCGCGGTATTTGAGGGCATACCCAGCGCCATGTCCGGGTCAAAATTTAGCCCCAAGACTTCGATCAGGCTGTCTGCATCCGGCTTGAGTTTTGAGAAGGGCAGCATTAATTGCTGGAGTTCCGGCTCCAGGGCAGCCGCAATTCCCAGGATGAGGTAAGAAACAGGCCTTTTCCCGCCGTCGGGTGTGGCGACCGTGTTCTCAGCCGTCATGTGCAGGAGCAGCCAAGCCCGATTTACCTGGTAGTAGTCCAACCACTTCTGTTTGAGAGCAACTGAAAAAGTATCAAAAAAAGCCATAACCTCTTTATCCTCATCCTGATCGCTAGACCTATTAAACCATCATCAGGTCTAGCTCATCTTCCTCCTTCTTGACCACCGGTTGGACTGGATTTAGATAAAAATCTGATAGAAGCGCGAATAATTCGCGATCGGGAGTGTCGTTGGGCACTACTCCTTCGGGCATTGCCAAAATCTGGTCAGCGATGTTGAGGTAGTAATCGCAGACATAGTTGAGGGAAGGATCGCTTTCGGCCATCTCAAACAATGTTTTGCCTTTGACGCGAGAAACTCGGATGTCTTCAATCAGGGGTAGCACTTCCAGCACTGGCATGGGTACTGAGTCGATGTACTTGTCGATCAAGTCGCGCTTTGAGGTGCGGTTGCCAATTAAACCGGCGAGCCGCAACGGGTGAGTGCGGGCTTTTTCGCGGACTGAGGCGGCGATGCGGTTGGCTGCAAATAAAGCGTCGAAGCCGTTGTCGGTAACAATCATGCAGTAATCTGCGTAGTTCAAGGGGGCTGCAAAACCGCCGCACACTACGTCGCCGAGCACGTCGAACAGGATGATGTCGTATTCGTCGAAGGCATTGAGTTCTTTGAGCAGTTTGACGGTTTCGCCGACTACATAGCCGCCGCAGCCAGCTCCTGCGGGAGGGCCGCCTGCTTCTACGCAGTCAACGCCGCCGTAGCCTTTGTAGATGACATCTTCGGGCCAAACGTCTTCGTAGTGATAGTCCTTTTGCTGAAGGGTGTCAATAATTGTGGGGATTAAGAAGCCAGTGAGGGTAAATGTGCTGTCGTGCTTTGGATCGCAACCGATTTGCAAAACTTTCTTGCCGCGCTTGGCTAGGGCAACGGAGATGTTGCAGCTTGTTGTCGATTTGCCAATTCCACCTTTTCCGTAAACTGCGAGTTTCACTCTTTGTTCTCCTATAGGTTTCTATCAAAACGATGAGGGCTGGGGTTTCATGCTTTTTTTCGATCGCCCAACTGCAATAGCCCAATTGCAATAGCCCAATTGCAATGCCCTTACTGTCAGTCGATGTGAGATTTCAGATTTGAGATTTTAGATTGACTCAACAGATGAATCTGCAAGTTCTCTCTAATGGCTAAAATTTTTCGATCTCGACGACTTTTGTTTGGGGCTTGTATCCTTCTTTGGGTTAGGCCAATTTTGGACTCTGCCCTTAGTCACCTCGTTGAAAGCATTATTAGCTAACTTGCGATGAAAAGAAAGGGGGCGTCTAAATGAAAATGCTAGTAAATTTGTTTATTTTGCATCTTTGGGAATCTTAACTGGTTTTTTGATATAAGAATCTATTTTTATATTTTTTTTAGCTTTTAAATTGATTTTAGAATACTTTCTTAATATAAAGAGGTACAAAAATAAAACAAAAATTAACTTCTCAAACAATCTGGGCTTTTGGCTTTGGGGCTAGGATGCAGGCAGTTGATGGCTTGTGCGGGTAACTCGAACGGTCATAAAGACGCTAGTGGATGAGGCCAACTCGAAGTTAGTTCGGATCATTTGGGTCGGGGGAGGGCAAAGTTATGGGATTTTAGATTTTAGATTTGAGATTTTAGATTGGGAAAGATTGACTTTGCTGGGGTTTCTGGTGTTTTGTAAAAAATTGTGAATTTTTAGGAAAAGGTGGGGAGTCGGAGAGTGGGGGAGTGAGCCGGGGAGAGGGAGAGTGGATGGGGAGAGTGGGGGATTGGGAGAATATGATGTCTTCCCCATGACTACTGATACCAGTTGAAAAAAAGAATGCAACTGTAGACCCGTCCTCCAAACCCCGGGCTTCATGAGTCATTTCCCATCCTTAAATTGTTCAATCTAAAATCAATACTCCGGACAGTTTTTAAGCAGCCAAAGTACCATAAGACAAGACTGAAGAAAGATTAGGATGGTTTAAAAT
>NZ_JAUBSA010000117.1:0-11183 GCF_036702115.1 Microcoleus sp. LAD1_D5
TAAATCCCACAACCGGGCTGTTTTGTCCGATGATGCCGTAGCGATGTATTTGCCGTCGGGACTAAAACTGACACTCCTTACCCAACGTTGATGGCCTTTAAATTCTTGTATCAGCTTGCCTGTTAAATCCCACAACCGGGCTGTTTTGTCCGATGATGCCGTAGCGATGTATTTGCCGTCGGGACTAAAAGTGACACTCAATACCGAATCTTGATGTCCTTTAAATTCTTGTATCAGCTTACCTGTGACATCCCACAACCTTGCTGTTTGGTCCGATGATGCCGTAGCGATGTATTTGCCGTCGGGACTAAAACTGACACTTCTTACGATATCTTGATGTCCTTGAAATTCTCGTATCAGCTTACCTGTTAAATCCCACAACCGGGCTGTTTTGTCCGATGATGCCGTAGCGATGTATTTGCCGTCGGGACTAAAACTGACACTCCTTACCCAACGTTGATGGCCTTTAAATTCTTGTATCAGCTTGCCTGTTAAATCCCACAACCGGGCTGTTTTGTCCGATGATGCCGTAGCGATGTATTTGCCGTCGGGACTAAAACTGACACTCCATACTAAATTTTGATGTCCTTTAAACCGATTTTGTTCTCGGATGTTGTCGAGAATCTGGTTGAGGGCAATCTGGGGAGTAGATATCGGGTAATCAGCAAGGGAACGAACATTTTTGACTGTAGCTTGGAGTTCTTTTCCAGTCTTCACGGCAGAGATTAAAGCATCTATTTGGTTATTGTGCAACTCAAACTGTCTCAAAGCATCACTTGCAGCGCGCTCTAATTCGGTCAATTTCTGTGATGCTGCTGACAACTGTTCTGCTTTCTGCCGCGCCTCTGCTAATATTTGCTTTTCGGCTTCAGTTTGCTTGAGTTTTTCACGTAATTCTAGTAATTCCGCACCGCGCTGTTTTCGGATAAAAGGTACTAAATAATCGTGGACAAGTTGGTAACGTTCAATCGGAGTTGCTGGCACTTCTAACACCAATCCCGATTTAACGACAATCTCTAAAACCAAATCTAATCTTTTTGACTCTGTTCCTAAGTCTGCTGCTAACTCAGCCAAAGTTTTCTGAGGACGAGTGTTGTTTTCATCCGTCAGCAAGTACAAGACAAGTTCGGCAATATCTTTATTCTCCTGGCCGCAGTCGGCGATAACTTCTGCTAAAAATTCCTCAACCAGTTTGACCTTAGCCTGACTGCCTAGTTGCTGATATTCAGTCAGTCGAGTAATCTGCCGTTTTTCTAGTTGCGTTCCCACAATTTGGAACTCAATCGGCCGCACTTCGCGCACTTCACCTGCTAAATCTTCTACCAGCGCGTTTACCAAATCTTCGGATAAGTCAAGTTGAGAGCGTTTTGTTAAGGTTTGGAGAACAATTTTCGCATCTGCTATCGAAAATTTACCCAAGTAATAGCATATTTTTTTATTGAGAATGTCGTTATCAATAATTGACAAATTGCTGGCGCGATTCCATTCTAACAAGTAGAAAAGATAATCTTCCCGCAGCAACAGAATAATTTTGAGTTCACCAATCTCATTTAAACATTCAGCCAAAAAATCATAGAACTCTCTCCGGCTAGTTTGGTCTGGATAAGCAAAGAAAAATTCCTCAAACTGGTCAAAGATTAGTACCGTCAATAAATTGCGATTTTGATTCAGTCGTAACTGTTCCAGAATAGCTGTCGGCGTGTCAATAGGACTAGATAAACTCTCACTTTTTATTTTTTTTATTCCCAAGCTCAAACACTGACCGCAATCCATCACCCAATCATGATAAGACTGCAATAAAATAGGCAATACGTCCCGCGCGTCAAAAGTTGTAAGTTGCAGGGCTGGAACTAACCCCGCTTGAATAATCGAACTTTTTCCTACTCCAGATTGTCCGTGAATGATTGTCAGCTTGCAAGCAGGTGTACCTATCCGTTCAATTATCCGTTTAACATCCTGCGAACGCCCGGAAGCGGCGACAATTTCCTCAACAATTTCAGCTTTTGACTGACCTGATTCTAAAGCAAGATTAATTGTTTGTTGCGGCGGCTGCAAACGGCCGACGCCAATAAAAGCTTGCAGTCGATATTTGATTTTAACTTCCTGTTGTTCTAGTTTTAAATCAAATGCTTTTAAATATTCGCTTTGCTCAAAATAGAGAGTGCTCAACTCTTCTAAAATCCTTAGATAAAGCTGCACATCATCTTGAGGCTGCGTATTGTCTTTAGCCGCTTCTAAGTTTTTAACAGCCTCCGACTGTTGACTGAGTTTTCGCTGCGCTTTTGCCCAAAGTAACAGATATAAACCAGTCTCTTTTTTGGCGGCTTCTGCTTGTTCTAAAACAGACAGTGCTGATTTAGATAATTCGCAAGCTTTTTCCCACTCATAACGTTGCAGCGCTACCTCAGCCAAAAAGCCGTAATCTTCAGCTACTTGACTCGAAGTGCCACAATATTCGTGCATTTCTAAGGCTTTGACTGCTAAACTTTGCAACTCTTCCCAAGCTTGTAAAAGTCGCAGCACTTCGCCAAGTTCGCTAATACATTTAGCCGCTAAATCATTTCGTTGTGCTTGCTCAAAACTCTCCAGAGATTGCTGCAAATACTGTCTAGATTTTTGCCAATAATCCTGACTTCCTGCCCGGTGCAATTCTGCTTTGCGGTTGT
The DNA here is from genome assembly GCF_036702115.1 of Microcoleus sp. LAD1_D5. Classification (NCBI taxonomy): domain Bacteria; kingdom Bacillati; phylum Cyanobacteriota; class Cyanophyceae; order Oscillatoriales; family Microcoleaceae; genus Microcoleus; species Microcoleus sp. LAD1_D5. The sequence goes on from NZ_JAUBSA010000117.1 coordinate 2,667, forward strand.
AAGCTTGAGCAATTTTCTGGGAGACAATTCCTTGTCTTTCTAACTGGTGATTTTGCTGCCAAAATGTCAAACTTTGCTGATAATGTTCGAGTGCTGAATCTCTTTGATTTTTCTGAAGTTTAACTAAACCCTGAATAAATTGCCAACTAGCTTGCAATTCCGGGCCTAATGCTGCATTTAGCAGGTCATTCTCCAACAACTCAATTTCACAGTCATCTAACTTGAAATTCTCAACATTAGCAAAAGCTTGACTTGCTTGTTGTTGCAACAAATTCATCAAATCATCGGGCGGCATGGTAAACTGAATTGGAGGAGGAGCCCATGACTTCAAATCATTCGCCGATCGACTAAATTTAGACAGTACGGAATCCGTCACCCATAATATCAACGGAAAAGCAAAATCTTGTTTGAATTGATCTCGCGCTCTATTAGCCCCAGCTAGCAGGTCATCAAGAGCAACCACCGATTCGATACCCACAATTATTAAAGCTTTCGGCGGTTGCTCTTGGACGGCATTGAGAATAGTTTGATGAAGTATTTTAGTAGCAGGCTCAAGGACTAATTCTTGATATTCAACTGTCGAGCGATCGCGCAGCTTTTCCAGCATTGCAGAACGCAAGCTAGCATAATTGCAGCGCACTATAGTTAAAGAAAACTTTCCTTGAAAGCGGGCGATCGTCCGTACCAAAGTAGAGAGCGATCGCTCATTTTCTGCTGCAATATCTTCGGCTAGATTTGAGTTTACCATAATCTCAAGAATTTTGCTGCTGCCACAGCTTAAATTTGTCAGTTTCCATCAACAGCGGATTCAACGCAAACCAATTTCCTTGAGTGTCTACATATTCAAAAACCCACAGGTTTCGCAGCAAATCTTGGTATTCTTTATCTCCATTAATGCTTTGTTCTTTCACCACCTTAAACAGTAATTCCCACTCATCATTATCAATGCCACGACTCAGACTGTCGCGGAAACTGCGAATCACTGATTTCAACACATGTTGCGAAATAGGAGGGTCTTCTTGCTGCAAGCAACCAAACAGCATCCCCATCAAGTTTCGCAGATGACCTCCGCTGACTCGGCACAATTCATCTAAAGTTTCAGGACTGTCAAAAACTTGGGTAATTAATGTGATATGTTCCTCGGTTGGCACATCGGGAAAAGCCCGCGACATCACCATGCGCCGCAGCAAATTCATCCCCTCCACACATTTGCTGCCGTCTCTATTCTTTACTGGTACCATGGGCAAAACTTTCGGGTCAACTCCGCCCCCCAAGCGATTTTTCAAAATTTCACTTTCATTGCCAAAAATCAATCCCAACGGCAGGGTATAAACTAAATGGCAATTTAGTTTCCGTAACTGATCGCCCCGGTCAATAAAGATATATTCTGGCAACAGTCGCCCCGCTGCATTGGGTCGAGAAACTATCCTGTCTAAGTTGTCAACAATCACCACCAATCCTTTTTTACCCCGCTGCTTTAGCTGATTAATTGCTACATCAATAATTTCTTCATTAATCAGTTCTAACATTTTAGTAGCTTGCGGTTCCATGTACTGTCTCAGTTTCGATCGCAAGTCGGGATTACTTTTGGTTTTGGCAGTAATTTTGGCGATGCCTAAAGGCAGAGAAACTTCCAGATTTCCGTCTGTATTGCCCTTATATTTGCTGCCCAAAAGTTCTCCCTCAGCTTCTAAGATCACAGGGGTTTGTAAAAAATCCCAACTATTTTTTAAGAATTCTTTAAAGCGCTGGGGCTGCAAGGAAATTTTGCCCTCTTCCAAGCTTTGCGTGACTCGCCGTGCGATCGCTAACATGATATCTGTCAAATCCAGATCCATTTCATCGAGGTCTTGTGTTGACTCGAAGTAAACTACATGAAACCCCTCATCTGTCAACTCTTTTTCCAATCGCGACAATTCAGTAGACTTGCCGCAACCAATATGTCCGCTAAATAATTGGCAAGTCCGTTTATCTGGTGACACGCGGGTAATTGTTCGTTTGAGTATGTTAATAACTTTTCCGCCGCGCACCTCAGAAAAATCAATGTAGTAGCGCTGATCTTCGGCATTGCCCAACATCAGGGAGTGACTGGGGTTGCAGGCGTCGCAGAATCGATCGAAATCTAGGTTCATAAAATTTTCTAAATTAGTTATTGTAGTTATTGTAGGGTGGGTCAGGGCTGAATGTTTTGACCAGACACTAAACATTTTTCCCGCTAAGCACCCTACGGTTAGTTAGCTGACCACCCATACGCCCAAGACTATTAGTGTGAACCTGGATGCTGTTTCCAATATTGGTAGGCGGCATAGGCCAAGGTGACCGCGCCGGTCACGATCGCAGATTCATCGACCTCAAATTGCGGGTGATGGAGGGGATAGTTCGGTTTGTCAGTCAGTCCCACTCCTAAGCGAAACATGGTTCCCGGTGCGTGTTCTAAGTACATCGAAAAATCTTCCGCGCCGAGGGATGGTTCTGGTAAAATCTGGACGCGCGATCGACCTAAAGCTTCTACGGCCGCAGTTTCGACTAATTGCGTGAGTTTGGGGTCGTTTTGGACTCCGGGCACGCCGCGCTTGTAGGTGAGTTCGTACTTAGCGCCGTAAGTCGCGCAAACGCTAGAAACAATTTGTTCGATCCAAGCCGGCAGTTTTTCGTGGGTTTCGGGATGCAGCGATCGCACAGTTCCCAATAATTTTACTCGATCGGCAATCACGTTCGGCGCTCGTCCGCCGTTAATTTGCCCGATCGTCAAAACCAGTGGCCTCAAAGGATTTTGCGTGCGGCTAATTGCCTGCTGCAAAGTGGTAATTATCTGAGAAGCAATCCAAATTGCGTCGATCGCCTCGTGGGGACGCGCACCGTGGCCGGATTCGCCCATCACAATCAATTCTATGTCATCTGCCGCCGCCGTCAGGGCCCCGTGGCGGATACCGATGCAACCGCCGGGAATCGTCGGAAAAACGTGCACTCCGAGGATGCCGTCAACATCTTGCATCGCCCCATCTTTAATCATCCATTGAGCACCTTGGGCAATCTCTTCTGCCGGCTGAAACAAGAAGCGGACGTGACCGGGCAATTTTTCCCCTAGCTGAGACAATATCATGGCTGCGCCCAAACCGACGGTGGTGTGGATGTCGTGGCCGCAGGCGTGCATCACTCCCTCGTTGCGGGAGGCAAATTCTAAGTTTGTGCGTTCTTGAATCGGCAAAGCGTCCATATCGGTGCGAATTGCCAGCCAGCGCGACTCGCTGCTGTTGCCTTTGAGTTCGCCGAGCACTCCTGTTTTGCCGATTCCTTCGATCGCGCGGACTCCGCTGGATGCGAGAACTCCGGCTACGTAGGCGGCGGTTTGATATTCTTGACCGCTGAGTTCGGGGTGGGAGTGGATGTGCCGGCGAATTTCGATTAAGCGGGGTGCTAGGGTGGCGGCTAATTCTTGGATGCGGGGAAGCATGAATTTAGTTGGGGAATGCGGTACAAGCTGTAGTCAACTAGGTTAACGCAAATGTTTGGGGGTGAACAGGGTTATAAGGGGCAAAAGTGCGATCGGGCTTTTAGATGGCAATGCTATTTCGTTTGTGAATAAGATTTTTTTTTCTAACCGCAGAGGGCGCAGAGGACGCAGAGAAAAGAGAGAAAAGAGAGTTAGGTATAAACGGGAAATAAACGTCTAGATTCTAGATTCTAAGGCTGAGTTTTAGTTGATAATATCATGTCCGGTCGAGCAACCGCGATTTTTGTAGGGGCGGGTTCACCAACAATACCTGCCAATAATTTACCATCTCAAAAACCCGCCCCGACCTGGATATTATGGTTAAGCGATCGGACATGATATAATTTCGGGTTATGATATCATCAAAGAGTAATTTTATTACAATTATTACCTATGATTAGCTTTGGGTTTTGGAATATAATTATTATAATTACAGTCGCTTTATTTTTCAAATTTAATTGGCGATTAGATAGCGAAAAAGCAGCATGGCAAGATTCTTTGTTTTTAAAACATCCTTCGATGCAAAGGTTGACTCAGTTTTTTAGTCAACCTATTGTTAACTTTATTTTGCAAGCAGTTATTGTATTAGTTCTCACCCGATTTCTCAGTTATACTGGTTGGTTGGTTTACAATCTGACTAATCGGCCCGATCCGCCTTACTGGGATTTTAAGTGGTTTTATGTAGCGAGTAGATTAGCCCATCAGCATTTGAGTCCCTTTAATGTGGAGGTGTTTAACATCGGTTTCTGTAGCATCACAAAAGTGTGTGGGTTTATTCCTTCTTTTGTTTATCCACCTAATATCATTCCTCCGCTGTGGTTTGTGGGCTATTTCCCGATGAAGACTGCATTCACAATCTGGATTTGGCTGCATCTTATTGCCACAGGTTTTGTTTTATGGGGAGCGAATATCTTGTTGGTGTCGCACTCACGAGCTTTTAGGACTATTTGTAGTATATCAGTTGCATTCCTCTACGGTTTTGTCTTCGATCTTCAAGTTGGCAATGTGGCAACTTTTATTGCCGTTCTGCTGTTATGGATGTTTATTTATGCTAGAACAAATCACGATGTAATTGCAGGAATTTTATTAGGAGTTGCCCTTTTTAAACCAACATTAGTTATATTGTTTATTCCTTATTTTTTAATCAAAAGACGGTTTCGGCTAGTTTTTCTATCTATAGTCACGGTAACTTTTTTGGCAGTTATAGGTCTAGCTGTAACGGGCAATTCTTTAACAGGATTTATACAGGATGCGACTCGTGGATTTCCCCTCTGGCTCAACGATCCATCGAATAATGCTTATATTTCTATGAGTCGCCTTGATTTAAGGGTTATGGGGCCGAGATTTTTCCCCGATAGTCCCTTTGTGGCGAAGCTATTTTCTGACTTGATTATTCTGGTGCTAGTTGGTTTAGTGAGTTGGTATTTTTACAAAAAACAATCTCGCAATGCTTGGTCAAAAAAAGTTGATTTATCTGAAATGGTGCTAATTTCCACTTTGAGTATTGCTATCAACTATTCACAGCCCACCAGTTCTGTGATGTTAGCACCGGCGGTGGTTTTTTTGCTGAATGATTTATGTTTTCAGATTAAAAATTGTGCTTTCTCTAGGCAAAGAATGTCGGTTTGGTTATTGGGCGTTGGCTGTGTGATGGTGCAAACCGCAGTGATTCATGGCGGGCTGTTGGTGTTTCTAGGAAAGCGGTGGAACTGGAAGGGGGGGGAATTGCCTTATTTGTTTAAAGTAACTATTTTTTCACTACCGAGTTATGCGATTTTAGGTCTTACGTTAAGTGTTTTAGTCTTAGCAATTACATCCCTTGGTCAAAAACAGGTTGCTGAATTTGACCATTAGGATCAGGTTTCGGGTTAGAGGAAAAACAAAACCCCACTCCAACACAAAATAAACGGCCCGACAGGTTGGCAGTTGAGAATGACCCATCAGCGTAGAGCTCAAAGGTTAATTGCTGCTGGGTTCATCTTCTGTAGTCTTTTTAGCCAAGTAAGCATCTACAGCTTCAGAGACAATCCGACTTACGAGATTGCTGACTGTCCGGTCTTCTTCCTTGGCCCAATCTTCCAAGACGTTGTAGGCGTTTGGAGGTACGTAGCTGGTGACTCGTTTTAGGTTTTTTGCTGGCAAGTTAGGCAACTGGGAATTTACTTCATAGATCGATCGTACTTTCTTTGTACGCCTCTTGCATAGTGACACACGGTGTGATACCGTGTAATAGTCAAAAACCAAACCCCCACCCGTCGGAGTTGCAATCGTTCGGTGGGGGCTGGAACTCCCATATTTAGGAGAAACTGTATGATATCACAGCCAAAATCAGTTCCTGAACTGCTCCGGGAAGAAATTCCTGACGTACCTCAAGGTAAGCAACCGATTCGTTTGCTGTTGTGTGGCGTTCCCAAAGCGGTAGAAAGTATCGTTAATCTGTTGCACGTTTTAGGTTTTGCAGAAGTTGGGGAATGGAGCCCGCCTCTACCATCGCCGATAGCGGGTGAGGTAATTCGGATTTTAACCCGTTACTGGAAAGAGTAATCTTTGAGGGCGATCGCACTTTTTTTGTGAAGTGCGATCGTCCAAGATATTCAAACCGCACTGCCATTAATTAAATTGCGGTTGCCTTTTTGGATGTAGTCACGAGTTGGTAAGGCTATGACTTTTCAATACTCCGGACAGTTTTTGGAACGATACTACAAGCCTTACAGGGCAAGCATCATAAAAAAGTCGAATTAAATGCAAATCAGGGGTAGAGGTGACATTGATTTAATTATCCACGCTCGCATCAAAGTCCTAGGGAATAAGCCATTCAGCCATAGAAAAAGTGTCCGGACTATTGATTTTTAAGAGTTTGGTAATTGTTTAATCACGTCCAATATTTCCTGAAGCGTAAAGTAAACGTAGTAAAATACTGGTTTTCCATTTATGTCTATAGTGCCAAATTGACGGTGAGGACGACCTTGTGGATCATCAAAATAAATATTAGGCGGTTCAGGACGCGCATATGTTCCAGGAGTCCAGGCTAGATTAAGCGGAGCGCACTTTTCATCAAAAGTGATTCCCCATTTTATTTTTGCCTCTAATTTACCATTAAGATTCCGCTTTAAGTCATAAAATAGGTTTTCGTAAAAATAGGTGATTGGTTCTTTTGTGAAGTCATTTTCGGTAATAAGTTTTGGGTAAGCTAGTTGTGTTACAGTCTGTCTGGGTAGTATTTTACGAAAAAAAATATCTGCTTCCTGGATTATGTAATCCTCAGCAGCTTTCTTTTGTTCTTCATTCTTAAATGAAATTAGAGGAACATACTTGCTCTGAAAAGCTAAATTTTCAGGGCAAATTCCTATAATATCTGTTTCGTGGCTCATAAGCTCTCCTCTAGATATATTTTTTGGATCACAAAGAAATTGGCTTTAAATAGCTTAATCCCTTTAAGGTCTAGGTTTGGTTCAGTTTCTCCCAAAGGAGGCTGAGGTTCTGCTGCGTAATACCAAGGAATAAAAAATATATTTGCTGAAACGGTATGGGTTTGCTGGATAGCAAATTCATAGGTGAGTGATTTGATAAGATCAAGCCTATATTTTTCTGCCGCTTTTTCGATTGGCAACTTGTAATTTTCATAGTAAAAATCCAGAGAAACATTTTTGTAATCAACTATTTGTAAATGAGCGCCCACCTTAAAAACTAAGTCAGGACGGGGAAACCGACGCATTGCCCTACTTCTATCTCGCTTTTCCAATTTACTATACTTTATGTTTGAATAGACGAGAGTTCCAGCTTGAGTATCAAACTCAATACAAAGCAGTTCATTCCATCCAAAGAAACCGATTTTATTAGGATAGCGAATATCCGATATTGTCCGATAAATCCATTGATTACCGTACCCGTCTCGACCCTGGCTAGTGTCGTAGTTACCAACTCGTTTCGGTTCTTCACCTTGCCTTTTAGGTGAGGCATTTGGAGGATTTTTTAAAGGTATATCTGTATCCGTATAGCAGATTTCATCTCGGTATTTTTTGAAGAAATAGGTGCTACACATATCCTCCCAGACTAGAGAAAACCCTTTTATTCCCCAGTAGTCACCATCATTCTGATCTGGATTTATTTCGCCGTATAGGAAGATTTCAATAGCTTCATACAGTCCCCAATAGTCAGCGTCTTTGTAATAAGTATTTTTGTCTATGTTATCTAGCGCTTCTTTAAGGATACTGATAGTCTCGCCAAATGTTTCTTTGTCAAAGATTGACTGGTTGCTGGTCAGATAGCCGTCTTGGAAGCATTGAGCAAGGAAGCGGATATCTTGACTGTGTGTTTGAATGTTATGCGGTACATCGCTATCCAACTGCTGTACAATCTGATCGAGAATATAACAATACAGGTTCACTATGTCAGTGCTTTCATAGCGCACCGTCGGACGCGGCAAATCCATCGCCTCGATGTAAATTACATGGTTATCATCGTTATCGAGGTAGATAGCGCGATCTAAGTATTTGTGAATTTGAGAATAATCAATATCTTCACTGCGTCTGACTTTCTTTTGGATTGAGTTGATAGCAAGGTCATCGTAAGCTTCCAGTACCCGCTCGATCATCTTGATCTTGCTATAGAGTACACAAACTTCCCCATCTTCCGTTTGCATACTGACTCCGCCAGCAGAAAGGGTGGTCTGATCTTGGTCTTGCTGGAAGTCAGGTCTGTTAAGGTTGAATCGGTTTGTGCCTGTATTGTCTCGCTCAAACTTGCGGAAAGTACGATACATCTTGAAAAAGAGATCTCGCACTTCGTCAAAGTCACCCTCTGGAAAATGATCAAAGCCGTTTGGCAGACAAAACTCGTAGCTATCCCCTAATGCCGATTTACGGATGCCCACAAAAGGGTCGTTGGAATTTTTGATCAACTTAAAGCTTGAGAAGTCAAACATGGAGCATCAAATTACACAAGTAATATTTAGGGCTTGCTGAATAAGCCTAAAACCCTTACCTCAAAAGACTTTGACTCGCGTTCGGCGTTGACAACGTGTA
>NZ_JAUBSA010000118.1:0-11136 GCF_036702115.1 Microcoleus sp. LAD1_D5
TCTGGCTGGTTGTTTATTTCCACATGATGATGCCTCAAGACCCTGTTGTCAATAGACTTTGAGATGCGCTTACCCTGGGACTGATGCAGCCGACGACAGAGCCGTGACCGATCGCAGATAATTAATCAAAATATATTTCAAAAGGGCGCTCGACACTTTCGTAAAAGCTATCATCACACAACATAGCTAATCTTTAACCTAGTAAAGCTAACCGCGCCACCACGGGCGCTGTAATTTGACCAAACAATTGGGGAAAATAGAAGAGCGTGGGAAGGCGACACACCCCGCCCCGCTTTGGTACCCCGGTACGGGGAATCCCCAAGTGATGTGCCCTGACGCTATAACGAGAGTATCCCGCAAGTTAATCAGGTAAGTAAGCAACTTAGCAGTTAACGAATAAGATGTGATTGCAAGCACCCGCAAATCCCTCCCAGGTCTCGTCACTGTGTGGACGCAAGTTAAAGGGGACTACGAGCTTACACTTTACATATAGGGATTGAGCAAGAACATGATAGCTGATCCATAAGCAAAGAATACGGGGGTTAAAACCCCGCGTTGGTTTTCCTCTCAGCACTGTTTGTGACTGAGTTTCCCACCTATTGAGTGTTTTTTATGACTAGCACATCCCCGCCTCGCTCCAACACATCCATAGTTTCTGTGAGCCAATTTACTCCGGCTCTCAACAAGATGATTCAGTCGGGTTACGTCAACGGCGACCAACTGAAGCAAGCTCAAATTGAATGCCAGAAGTCGGGCAAGCGGTTGACGGAGGTATTAGAAGCACTTACCGGGCAGCCGTTACCCCCAGAATTGCTGCGACTTTACAAGAAGCAGCAGATGTTTGAACGGAAGATAGTCTACGGGGTTGAAGCATTTGACCCGGAGATGAGCGAAATGTCTAACGAGCAACTCGGAGTTATGCTCGACGCATTGAAGATTTCGATCGACATTTGTCACCAAGGTCGGTTTTTACCCGTAGCGAAGACTGAAACTGAGCCTGCGGCCGTTTTAGTAGCCATGGTAGATCCCGACAACCTCAATGCCATAGAAGATTTGCGGCGGATTTTACAGCCTCACGGCTTGGCTTTGCAGCGACGGGTGATTACGCCAGACGACTATCAGGACATAACTTCTGCCTATCAAGAGGACCAAGTTAAGGTAGCAGCCAAAATGGCAGCAGCCGACAAGCAGAGAAAGATGGATTTAGGGGAGGGAGATTTTGGCGAACTCTCGCTAGAAGAGGAGAGTGCCGACCAAGAAGACCTAGCTAATACCTTGGACGATGCTGAGGCCGCTCCGGTAATTAAGGCGGTCAATATCATTTTGGCTAAAGCTCTTTCGGAAAAGGTGTCTGACATCCACGTAGAACCTCAAGAAGAGTTCATGCGGATTCGGATGCGGAAAGACGGGGTGCTGCAAGAGTATTTCCGGTTTCCCAAGCAGGTAGTCGCATCGATTACCGCTCGTTTCAAGATTATTGCCAACCTGGATATTGCCGAACGCCGACAAGCTCAAGACGGCCGCATCCGCCGGGTATTTGAGGGACGCACGGTCGATTTTCGGGTGAACAGCTTACCTTCGCGGTACGGCGAAAAAATCGTGCTGCGGATTTTGGACAGTTCCAGCACTCAGTTGGGCTTGGGTTTGTTAATCTCCGACCAGGAAACTCTGGCTTTAGTCCGAGAGAGTGCTAGCCGTCCGTTCGGACTGATTTTGGTGACGGGGCCGACGGGTTCGGGCAAGTCAACTACTCTCTACTCGATTCTGGCGGAACGGAACGATCCGGGGGTTAATATCAGTACGGCGGAAGACCCGATCGAATATGCTTTGCCAGGAATTACCCAATGTCAAGTAATTCGGGAAAAAGACTTGACTTTTTCCAACATTCTGCGGGCATTTTTGCGGCAAGACCCTGACGTGATGCTGGTGGGGGAAACCCGGGACAAGGAAACAGCCAAAACGGCTCTGGAAGCTGCTTTGACGGGACACTTGGTGCTGACGACGCTGCACACGAACGACGCGGCCGGGGCGGTCGCGCGTTTGGCCGAAATGGGCGTAGAACCGTTCATGGTTTCGGCCGCTCTGTTGGGCGTGTTGGCTCAACGTCTGATGCGGCGCGTTTGCGACAAATGCTGCATTCCTTACCAGCCAACTGCCGCAGAACTCGGCAAGTACGGTCTGTCGGCTTCTCAAGAAATTGATCTAACTGTTTACAAAGCCAACACTGTACCGGTGGAGGAAAGGAAGGAACTCGCAGAACGCGAGCAACTTTGTACCAAGTGCGGCGGCCTAGGCTACAAAGGACGGGTAGGGGTTTACGAGTTCCTGAAAAATACTGAGCGGCTTCAAACTCTGATCACTCAAGGAGCTCCCACAGAGCAAATTAAGGAAGCAGCAGTAGAAGAAGGGATGAAAACGTTGTTGGCTTACAGCTTGCAGTTAGTGCGGGAAGGCGCGACTACTTTTGAAGAAGTCGAGCGGGTGACGTTTACAGATTCTGGGCTGGAGGCTGAATTGAAGGCCAAACGCAAGCAGGGACTTACCTGCAAAACTTGTCGGGCGGAATTGAAGCCGGAGATGCTGGATTGTCCGTACTGCTTGACACCACGCTTTTTGGATTGATTCAGCAGTTAACTGTTGACTGTTAACTGAGCTAGATTGGTCAATAACTATCAATTTGATCGAGGAGAGGTATCTATGGGTCTGATGATTGAAGACGTACTGGAGTCCCTGGTAGAGCAAGGGGGTTCGGACATACACATCCAAGCGGGCGCGCCTATATTCTTCCGAGTCAGCGGTAAACTAACTCCTCAGACGCAATACGGCGACATTCTGTCTGCTGAGGAAGTGCAGATTCTAATTTTCCAAATGCTCAACAATATGCAGCGCAAGCAGTTGGAAATGGAGTGGGAACTCGACTGCGCTTACGGGGTTCGAGGATTGGCTCGGTTCCGCGTTAATGTCTACCGGGAGCGGGGTGCTTGGGCTGCTTGTATGCGGGCTCTGGCTTCTAAGATTCCTAATGCAGATGCTTTAGGCGTGCCACAGATTTTGCGGGATCTGACGGAAAGACCCAGGGGTATGCTGTTGGTGACGGGACAAACGGGTTCCGGGAAAACTACTACGATGGCGGCTTTGTTGGATCTGGTCAACCGGACGCGGGCGGAACACATTCTCACAGTTGAAGATCCGATCGAATACGTGTTTCCTAATATCAAGAGTTTGTTTCACCAGCGCCAAAAGGGCGAAGATACTAAGAGCTTTGCTAATGCGCTGAAAGCTGCTTTGCGCGAAGATCCTGATGTAATTCTGGTGGGGGAAATGCGGGACTTGGAAACGATCGGTCTGGCAATTTCGGCGGCAGAAACGGGTCACATGGTGATGGGAACGCTGCACACTAATTCGGCTGCTGCAACGATTGATCGGATTTTGGACGTGTTCCCGCCCATTCAACAACCCCAAGTTCGCGCCCAGGTGTCTAACTCTTTGGTGGGAATTTGCAGCCAAAATTTGGTAATAAAAGTTGGGGGCGGCCGCTGCTGCGCTATGGAAATCATGGTAAATACTCCAGCTATGGCTAACTTGATCCGGGAGGGCAAAACTCCCATGATTTACTCCCAAATCCAAATGGGGGCAAAATTGGGTATGAGGACGATGGAAATGGCCCTCGCTGAACTTTACAAGAGCGGTAAAGTCACTTGGGAATCGGCAATGGCCAAGGCTTCTAAGGCTGACGAACTCGAACGCTTGATCGGCCCGGCACCTGTTGGTGGCGCCAAGGTAGGAGCTCATTAATTCAGTCTGCAGTCATTAGTCAGGAGTCAGCAGGCTGAATTAATGACTGATGACTGATGAGTCATAACTTTTAATAAATTTTCAGAGGTGAGCTGTGGCTACCAACGTTATCCGCCAAAAACCGAAAGGTGGCTTTGATTTCAGTAAGATTCAGGAGCAAATTGAGTATAACCTTACCAGTCTTACTGTTAAGGATATGGCTATTTTTGCTCGTCAGTTTGCGGCTATGTTTAATGCAGGGGTGGCGATCGTGAGATGCCTTTCCGTGCTGCACGAACAGTGTTCTAATGCTAAGCTGAAGCGAGCGCTCAGGAGCATGAATGCTGACGTGCAGGAGGGGATAAACTTGGCAGAGGCGATGGCTAAGTTTCCTGATGTTTTTGACCAACTGTTTATCAGTATGGTGGCGGCGGGAGAAGTCGGCGGGGTGCTAGATGAAACCCTAGACCGTCTGGCGGTGATGATGGAAAAAAATCACAAGACGGAGGCGGAAATTAATTCGGCGATGTCTTATCCGAAGACTGTGTTCTTTATTGCGATCGTGATTTTTTTCGCAATGACCATATTCTTGCTACCAACTTTCGCTAAAATATTTAAGGATATTGGTGCCGACTTGCCGACTTTTACGCTGATAATGTTGGGAATTAGTGCATTTTGTACGGCTTGGCCTCCCATTCAACAGATAACAGTTATTGGGGTGATTATAGCGCTCAAAATTGCCTTCGATATGTACTACAAAACTCCAATGGGTCACCTACAAATTGATAAGATTGCGCTGAAATTGCCGATTTTTGGAGATTTGATCGAAAAATCGGCGGTGGCTCGGTTTTGCGTGATATTTGGGTCGCTGACGCGATCGGGCGTGCCGATTCTCAATTCTTTGGAAATTGTGCGAGATGTGGCTGGGAATCAGGCGATATCTAATGCGATCGAATATGCGAGACAGGAAATTCAAAGCGGCGGCATGATCAGTATTGCTTTGCAAGAACAAGCTGTTTTTCCGTCTTTGGCCATCCAAATGATGGCAATTGGTGAGGAGACAGGGGAACTTGACAAGATGCTGATGAAAGTTGGCGCTTTCTACGAAACGGAAGTGGAAGAAGCAGTAAAAGGACTTACCAGTATGCTAGAACCTCTGATGATTGTGGTCGTCGGTGGTATCGTAGGTTCGATTTTGCTGTCGATGTATCTGCCGATGTTCTCCGTGTTTGAGAAGCTGTAAAAAAGAGCTAATTAGTTATTAGTGATGAGTTAGTAGCAGCAATTAACGCATGACCAATGACTATTTCAATCGTCCCCAGGCTCTGCCTGGGCAGACCTTTGGAGGAGGCACATCCTCGATTAAAAGGAGAAGACGGAGGCTCTTCCTCCAAATCTTCATTAAGCTGTCGCGCATTTAAATTGCATATTCGAGGCGGGCGGGACACCCCACTCATTGTTTGATGGTTTTTTGACATACAATTTAAATGCCGCAACAGCTTACCAGGGTCTTCCCATTGGTGGCAACTTACGAAAATGTCACAAAAGTCAAGTAGGATAGGCATACAGATTTAACTGCTGCCTAATCCTGGCTTTAGACTCCAGGGTAAACGAATCTTAATTTGGCGTTGCTGAAGTGAGGTACGATTAGACGACGGTCGCTGGCAGTTCAGGTCGAATAGCCTTCAACTCAAAGTATCTAAATGATTACTTGAATATGAAATGGGAACGTCCGAGAATTTGAGGAGCGTGAATTAGTAAACGAATCGAATGTTTGAGCATTTCTTCGGATTTAGAATAACAAAGAGTTTTTCTATTTAAGCGAGTAAAATAATGTCGGAGTCTTGTTTTTTCACCTTCAACTGCAAGTCATCTAAGTTTGAGAGATGATTTGGCTACCATCGGGAATAAACATTGGATAAACTTTTGGGCCATATGTTACGTAAAAATAGCATTTCCATTTCTCAAAGCTCTCCCATAAAGGTTTAAATGTTTGAGTACTATGATTCCCTAAAACCCCTCCTAAAATACCTGCTTTGAAGTGGTCTACTGCTGTCGCCAGCCAGATACAAGTTTTTTTTGAGCCAATAAATTTTTTTTCTAATTCATCTAGTTCTCCGACATCGGGAATTGTGTCTGGTTCCTAAGCCTCTGGCCGAAGTTCTCCCAGCTATTTGACCCAATTAATTATTGTTGTATGATGAACACCTTGGATTCTTTCTTTCTATTGCTCGAAAACCCATACCATTGACATACATCTTTAGGCATTCGTGCTTAACTTCTTGAGAGTAACCTTTATGGGGTTAGTAGCCTTCTATGAATTGCCTACCACAGTAAACAAAAAGATAATTTTGTTTACCTTTTTTAGGGCAATTTTTATTGAGATGTCTTGATTTACATTCAGGAAATTTCATAGGCTTTGACTTTTCGTTAATTGTTTTTGTCAATTTCTCTTTGAACTAATCATACCTTAGTTCAGTAACGCCGCCAATAAATATGGTTCACTTTAACGTTGCCTTTCAACACTTTAACTCCTTCACCGACATTACCCTCTCCCTGGCGAAAACTTTAGACCAAATGGGAATTCCTATTTCGGTCGAACCTTCAACAATAGCCTCTCATCTCAGCCGCAATTTCACAGCAGAAGAAAACGACCTGCTAGAGAAGTGGATGAACAGCACACCCTCAGATTTATTTCAGATCAAATGGTCTCATTACTGGAAACCTTATTTTTTAAAAGAACTCAACGGACATCTCAACTTAGAACTTTTTGCTATCAATTATGAATTCGCCAAAAACCATGATGATTATGATTACTGGATTTACGATGCTGTTAACACTTCATCCCACAAACTAGCAGTCAGCCAATATTCTAAAAACGTTTTAATAAAAGCTGGCTGTCCGGCGGCAAACGTATCAGTCATGCCTCTAGGTTTCAATCCTTTAATCTCGCAACTCTATTTTCCCAGCTCCCCAAAAAAACCAAAAGATGTAAAACATATTCTACACATGACCAATTCTTTTGATTTCTATAGATTTGGCACGGATCTGGCCGTTCAAGCTTTTTGGGAAGAGTTTAAAGATGATTCTAACGTAGAGTTAATAATCAAAGATGGAGGCAAAAATTCAGATGTTATAGTAAAACATCTCGCCAATATCGAAAAGCAGCTCGGCAAGTTAAAGGCAAAAATTATGATAATCCCTAAATTTTATAATAAAACCGAACTAGCTGATTTATACTTGTCAGCCGATGCTTTTTTAGCTCCCTTTCGCGGGGAGGGTTTTGCGATTAAAATTTTGGATGCCTTTGCAGCAGGTTTGCCCGTCGCGATGACTATGTACGGCGGC
Source organism: Microcoleus sp. LAD1_D5 (assembly GCF_036702115.1). NCBI lineage: Bacteria > Bacillati > Cyanobacteriota > Cyanophyceae > Oscillatoriales > Microcoleaceae > Microcoleus > Microcoleus sp. LAD1_D5. The sequence goes on from NZ_JAUBSA010000118.1 coordinate 7,123, forward strand.
CCGACTGAGTACGCCAATGCTGATAACTGCTATCCCATTGCTTACGATCTAATCCCCGTCGGAAAGTGTTACGATACTCAGTATCTAGAAATCAGAAATGCTCCTCAGTGGGCAGAACCAAATGTTCAGTCTGTTCGCGAACAGTTGCGAAAAAGTGTTGAAGACCCGATGCGTTTTCAGGTAGCTCAAAAAGCTAGAGAGACGGCGGATTTATTTAATTGGGAAGCTGCCGCTCAAAAATTGCTAAAATTAATGCGAGAATTGTTTTAGGAGCGGAAATTATGGGACTCGAACGCAAAATGTTTAGGGGAATGTTTTCACCGGGGGAAGTGGTACGATTGAAACAGCCTTGTTTTACTCCCGGGCGATTGTTTGAGCCCGGAAAATATAACGCTGATGAGTTGCCGGATATCGCTTTTGATATGGGTTTGGTAGACCATTTGCCACCAGCAAAAGGCAACTGTTCAGAAAATCTCAATGCCCAGAACCCGCCCGCTCAAAACCTTGAGGACTAAACTCCCATTTGCAGTAAGGACATCAGTCCTAACAATCCCCGTTTGTAGTAAGGACTTTAGTGCTGACAATTAAAATAATCAAAGACTCAAGTCCTGACTGCAAAAAAGATAAAGCCAATTTAACTATTTTGCTCTATCTGGGCAATTAACTCTTTCAAAACTTGACTAGCTTTATCGTTCTCAATCTGACAAGTTCCGGCATTCTGGTGCCCACCGCCGCCATATTTTAACATTAACTCCCCAATATTAGTTTTAGAAGTTTTGTTAAAGATTGACTTGCCAACTGCGAAAACAGTATTTTGTTGTTTCAGTCCCCAAAGTACGTGAATTGATATATTGCACTCAGGGAACAAAGCGTAAATTACAAAACGATTCCCCGCATAAATCACCTCTTCGTTACGCAAATCCAAAACAACTAAATTATTATAAACTTGGGCGCATCGCTGTATTTGCTCTTTAAATTTTTCTTCTTGCTCGAAGTAGAGGTCTACTCTTTCTTTTACATCAGGAAGCTGCAAAATTTCATCGATGGTATGATTTTTGCAGTAATCGATTAACTGCATCATTAACTGATAATTGGAAACCGTAAATTCTTTAAACCTTCCCAAGCCGGTTCTGGCGTCCATTATGAAGTTTAACAGCACCCATTCTTGCGGATGCAGAACCTCTTCTTTGGCAAATTGAGCGGAATCTGATTTGTCAACTGCCGCCATCATCGCCTCCGAAATATCAGGAAACTTTGCTTGGCCTCCATAATATTTGTACAGTACCCTAGCTGCAGAAGCTGCATAGGGATCGATGATGTGGTTGATTTTGATTTTCTCGTGTCTGAGAGTTTCGCTGAAGTGGTGATCGAAAGCTAGATGAACTCCCTCAACATAGGGTAAATTGGTGCTAATATCGTTATTTGTTATTTCGATTTTCCCATCCTGCATATCTTTAGGATGCACGAATTTAATCTCGTCGATCATATCGAGTTCTTTGAGCAAAACGGCACAGACAAGACCGTCAAAATCGCTGCGGGTGACTAATCTGTATTTTTTAGTGAGTGGCATATGCTTATGTGATGCGGAGGAACTGATCACCAGCTAATATAACGTATTACCCGATCGCTTTCCAATATGAACGCAGACCCTTACGCTTGGATAGAGAAATCCCTGGACACAGTTCGCCGTGCCCATTGGTATCGATCGCCACAATCGATCGATAGTTGCCCCGGGTCTGTGGTAAAGTTAGCAGGCCACAGGCTGATTAACTTTGCCAGCAACGATTATCTGGGACTTGCCGGCGATGACAGGTTAATTCAAGCTGCTATGGCTGCAACTAAGGAATTTGGTACGGGTGCGACGGGTTCGAGGTTGGTCAGCGGACACCGCGATTTGCACCGACAGCTAGAACAAGCTATTGCTAATTTAAAACAAACTGAAGATGCTTTGGTATTCAGTTCGGGATATTTGGCGAATCTAGGGGCGATCGCATCCGTTGTGGGCAAGCGCGATTTGATATTATCTGACAAGTACAACCATTCGAGCCTGAAAAACGGAGCCGCACTCAGCGGTGCAACTGCGCTAGAGTACAGTCACTGCAATCTTGAGGATTTAAAGGCTAAGTTAGAGCAAAATCGCGCCAGATACCGCAAGTGTTTAATTATTACCGATAGCGTCTTTAGCATGGATGGGGACTTGTGTCCCCTACCGCAGTTGTTAACTGTGGCAGCAACATTTAACTGCATGGTATTAGTAGATGAAGCTCACGCTACAGGAGTTTTCGGTGCTAGCGGTGCCGGTTGTGCAGAACATTTCGGGTGTACGGGAACACCGCTGATTCAAGTGGGGACACTCAGCAAAGCTTTGGGAAGTTTAGGTGGTTACGTTGCGGGCTCTGCTGCTTTAATTGATTTTTTGCGTAATCGAGCTGTGAGTTGGATTTATACTACAGCATTGACGCCTGCTGACGCGGCGGCTGCTTTGGAAGCTGTGAGAATTGTACAGCAAGAACCAGAACGCCGAGTTCAGTTGCGACAAAATATCGAAACTTTCAAATATTGGGCGATTACCAATCACCAATTACCAATTACCAATTCCCTCTCCCCAATTTTCAGTCTTCCGTTAAAAGATGCAGCCTCCGCTTTAACAGTCGGCAGCAAACTCAAGGAGATGGGTATTTTTGCTCCGGCTATTCGGCCTCCGACTGTAAGCGTGAGTCGAATTCGGATTTCGCTGATGGCAACTCACGAGCTCGCACACCTTCAGCAGTTGGTAGAGGCGCTGCTGCAAGTTTTAAGTTTTGAGTAAATGTTGTGAGACGGGGAGAATTTCTACTTCTGCCTTCTGCCCTCTGCAGCTCTAGCCTTCTGCAGCTCTAGCTTTCGGCCTTCTGCAGCTCTAGCGCTCTGCCTTTTTTTTGATTGTCAAGATATCGCTATTGACTTATGACCAATCTTATACAGGAGTTTTGTCGATCGGTCAATAACTGTAAATTTTTTGTAAATTTAGATACTTTTTGAAATTTAGCGCTATATTAGAGAAGTAGCAGGTACACCAAATTTAATATAAGGAACGTCCACCATGAACACAAATCGTCAAAACGTAAAAAAAGTCGCAGAAACCCACCGCGCTAACATTCACAAGCAACTGATGCACCGCATAGAAGTAGCGAGATCCAGTGGGAACCAAGATTTGGTTCGGGTGCTTGAAGAGGAAATGAGACAGCTTTAAAGAAGCTGCAACTAGAATTTGCCTGTAGTTTGGTTTAGAGGGTTGTGCGAGAAATGCAGAATTCCGGCAACCGCTACCTGTGAAGTTTTGACTCCTCTCTTAGTTGGTAGGAAAAACCCCGGTTTCTTGAAGAAACCGGGATTTTTTATTGAGAAGAAAGAAATAAAGAAACAAGAGGGAAAAGTCCTGGACGCGCAAACTTTATCTGTAGGGTGCGCCTCGGCCCCCAGAGACTCTACAAATAGGGCAGTGAACCATTTTTTGCGTAAGTTATTAAGTCAGAAGGAAGAGGGAAGAAAAGAGAACAGGAGTTATACTGCATTCCTTCTATTTTTATCTGTAGTAAACTGCGCCGAGGCGCGCCCTACGAAGAACTACAGGACTTACCCTACTGGCACAGGATGAGGGCGCGCCCTCACCCTTCACTTTAAGCAGTCCGGGGCACTGACAAGTGGACTGTCGCGACTAACGACAAACTCAATAAGCGCACGAAAGACGTACACTCATGTGTGTGCTATTCGTTGGAAAATTGAGGAATTACAAGCGGGAACTCAAGCAATTAACCGAGAGACAATCTTGGCGGTGCCATCAATCTATAATTCAAACCAATCATATTGCTTGCCATGAACTTGTGTGGGTAGGCGCTCAAAAGTTTAGCCGAGAAAAATGGTCAAATAATATATCAAATTAAACCTGGGTTGCTATTAACAATACTCCGGACAGTTTTTAAAGAGGGATGCGACGCCTACGGCAAGCAACGCTTACGCAATAAATCACAGAAG
>NZ_JAUBSA010000119.1:0-10988 GCF_036702115.1 Microcoleus sp. LAD1_D5
TGGCTCTTGACTTGATTAATCCGAAACATCTTAAAAACTGGTTTACTAATTGCTGCTACTGTACCTCATAACATCCGGAAGTGCTGTATTTCAGCCTCCGACTTGTCCGGAAGTAAATCCCACAGAAAGAGTGTGGGAATATCTCAAAGATTTTTTAGCGAAAGTCGGTGTTTAGTAATCTTGACGAGCTCCGCACAAAAGTCCAGGAAATTTTGGCATCTTTCACCGTGAGCGTCATTGGTTTTCTCACCGGATGGTCTTGGATTTTACATTTTTTATCTCTATCACATCTTTAAAAAAATGGTATTATATAGCAATTCACTATAGCCCAATTTGCTTGTCACTAAAGTTAAAATAAACTATAATAAATTAACCTGATAATCCTCGGAAATAAAATCTAAAAACTAACTATTTTAATTCTCCTTAAAATTAACTTTTTTGAGACTAGTTTATGATTTTAAAAAGTATATTTGCAGCCATTCTTATTGTTTGACCGAAAGCATCCAGGATACAGGCCCCCGGATTCATCCGTGGAGAAATAAAAACCTGTATCCGATGAAACTTGCCCCCCGAATTTATCCGTGGGGGTCAATGCTTCATTCTAAAATCTAAAATCTAAAATCTAAAATCGATTGACGGTGGAGGCGCCGGTTTAGGGAAATCTAGATGTGAATTAAACATATTAATTAACCGGCGTTGCACAATTTGAGGATTATTGTGGGGAGTTGGGGTTAGGCGTCCCGCCTGCTGTGAAAATACACGCCTTCGGGCTCATGGTTCCAGCCACAAAAAAATTAAAATCATCCCGCTATTATGCAACCGCCCATTAACCAGCTCATATGATATTTTTCACTCTACAAAAACGAACCGACCAGGCAGCATATAAAATCCCCTCGCGCAGAAGCTGGGGAGGGGAAATGGTGAATAAAATTATTGGTTTCAAATTATCGATAGGTAGGTCTCTTTTTGCCGTGTCAAGAGGTATCGGGCGATCGAGCGACCGATGTTGGCCAGTCGCTAAGATAATTTCCCGGTGGGAAACCGAGAAATTATCAACTAAATCAACCTTTTTTCTGGCGTTGCAGTTGAGTTTTCCAATTAGCCATGTCCTTCTGAGCCTGCTGATAACTCTTAGTACCCGACGGCACCAGCGAAGCAGCTTCAACTGCCTCTTTCAGCTTTCCTTGAGAGCCTCGCAACTGAGCAATTTTGAGAATACTTTCGCTCCACTCTCCAATTAACTGCTGAGCTTCTTCATACTTCGGCTGACCGGGTTCAATTTTATTAGCTTGCTGGATGCCTTTACTGTAAGAAGAGGCAGCCCCCCGCTTAATTTGACCCTTAGCAGCCGATAGCAAAGCAGCATTTACGTCCTGGTCTTTGGATAGCTCCTCCCACTGAGCGATCGCCTGTTTCGACTGATTGTACACAGGCTGATTGACATCCGGCATCAATTTAGCCGCGCCGATCGCCCCCTGGAAATCGCCCCGAGCAGCCCGCCCGTTAGCTATATCCAAAATCGTTAAACTCCAGCGCTCAATATCCTGCTGAGCCTGCGGGTAGAGCGGATCGCTAGCCGGAATCGTTCGAGCCTTAACCACCGCTCTATTAAAACTAGAAGCCGAACCATCCTTGAGGAAAGTTTTCGCCTCAGCCCACACCTGCTGGCTCGATGGTGGCTGCTTGGTTCCCGTCCCTGCTTGCACCGCCCGCGGTTGGTTCTGCGACCCCCCGGCATTAGTAGATTTTTGAGCTCCAGAGTTTTGGGCATTTTGAGCAGGCGATCGAGGATCTCCTTCCTGCTGACCAATAAAAATTGATTTGTTCGTCACAAAAACACCCAACAGCAGCACCAAAGCCGTAGCTGAACTCCACAAAATTAGCTGCTGCAAAAATGACTTATCCGATCCCCCGTTATGCTCATCCTCCGGCTTTTGCAAGTTCGGTCGATCGCCTCCCCGATCGGCAGGGGCCACAGCATTTGGCTGCGACACAGGCGGCATCTCAACCGGCGAATCCTGAGCATTGCGAACTGCCGGAGGCAGATCAATTCGAGCGGTACCCGTAGCCATGTGCGGGCGATTGAACCCATCACCCGTACCAACCGCCATATTGCCGTTGCGTCCTGCCAACGCAGCAGTTGGTACCCCTGAAGCATCCGGCAAAATCACCAAATTAGCCTTTCCTGGAGGATTCACCACCATCAAAGGTTCTTGTTTCGGACGCAAATGGTGGTCACACAGCTCCGGCAGTCGATCGCTCAAAAAACGGTCTAAACCCTTAATGGTCATGCACTGTCCCGAGCGTAGCCCCTCCAAAAGCGCCGTCGTAAAAAACCCCTGACGCAAAGCCGAAGTTTCCCGCGAAACTTGATTCGGGCGGCAAGAAAGCACCGTTGGGATTTCCAGTTCCCGCGCCAGATCGACCGTTTGAGAGCCGATCGTTTCCCCCGCTTTCACAATCTGGCTGCGGTTCATATCAACCAGCACCAACACCGTTTCCGTAGGAGCGTTTTTCAGAGTATTCAACAGCAACTCTACCGGAATCCCCGTACCCTGAATGTCAGCCGGATTACCGTCAACCGGCATCAAATAATCCTTGCCTTCATAGCTGACACCGTAGCCGCTAAAAAAACACCAGAGTAAATCTCCCTGTTGCACATGTTCGGCGCAGAGGCTTTGGGTCAATCTCAGAATATTTTCCCGATTTGGATATGTAGATTGTCCCCACAGCGACGGCGAGCTATCGGTCATCAGCAGACATCCATCCGGCGCAAAACCCGCCTCCTCAGTCAAAAAACCGTACAGGGCCTCTGCATCCTCTTGGGCATAACTCAAAGGCTGGAGTAACTGATATTGATTGATGCCTATTGCAATACAAGCGTGATTTTTCATCCCCATATGCCCTATATATAATAGTGGACAGCTTGCACAAAACGATAACACATACCCGTTTAAGGTTATACCCACTTTCGCCAGCACTCAGATAGCACTTGTCGGAAGGAAGAAGTCCCAACAAGCGCCCCAATTTAGCATCCTAGAATTTTAACTTTTTATATTGCAGTAAAAATTTATACGCGGTGCCTGTCTTTAGAAAAATGACGTTAAATTGGATACACAGGCCAGTCTATTTGCTCTCATTTTCAGCACACTACACCAACAAGGAATAACCCGCCAATGGTCTCTACCGCCAAAAAAGAAATCTCCCCCCACAGCGAATCGCTACTGAAGCAAAAGCATCCTAAAACTCACAGCCATTATAGGTTTCAAGATTTTTTTGCCTTCGATCGCCAGATGGGTACAATTGACGACTGGAATGAGTCGCGCAACATTTTTACCAGCGAAGACTTCATTATCGGTTTGGTGGAGGGACTCGAAGAAGAAGTCGGCCCCGCGTCCTCTGTCATCATGTATACTATTGGTTGTCAGTGGGGACTCCAAGATTCCGAATTTTTTCAAAAATGGTTTAGTGCCGAATACAGCCAGAACATTCGCCAGTCAAATCTCATGTTTCTGCTAGAAACTTGGTGGTGGCCTTTCACGGCTCAAGGTTGGGGTCGCTGGGAAGTGGACATGAGCGATCGCAAACACGGCTGCATCTTCATCAACCTCTTTGACTCAGCAGTTGCTCGTACTTTGGGCGACGTAGGCAAACCTGTTTGTCACCTATACGCCGGTTTGTTCGCCGGTTTCTTCGGCTCTTTAGTCAAAAAGCCTCTGAGCTGCATAGAACTCCAATGTTACTCAATGGGAGAAACCTATTGCAAGTTCCTGCTTGGCAACCCGGATAAAATTGATGCAGCAGCATTCTGGCTCAACGAAGGTGCCAACGCCCGCGATATTCAAAATCGACTGCAACACGGTGAAATATTGCGGTAAACAACCTGGAAAGGCACATCCCCTGCCCTGCCTTTCCTCCCACCCATTTCGCGATCGAAAGTGCGATGGTGGATTTCTCCAGGCAGGAAGAAAGATGAAAAGTCAAACTTCATGGTTGGGCCAATCTGTCCAAGAATTCTTTGGTCACTATAATTGGCTGGGAAAATCTTTAGAAACCCCAAATGGCTCGACTCCGGGTCAACTTCTGAGTTTAACCCAGCCAGTAGCTGACTTTTTTCAAGCTATTTCTTGGGAAGGAATTCCGGAAGTAGGTGCCCTACCCCTACCGCCACCCTTGCCAGTAATTTCTATTTCTGAACAAGCAGAAGTCACCATTGATGACCTATTTGACCTGTTTTAATCTGTGTAGGGAATGGAAAATGGCCCTGAGTTAATATTAGGAATCCCGAAGTGCAACTGGTAACTTTTTATTATTATTGGGAAGTAGGAAAACTACTAATAAATAACAACTACTAATTGCCAACTGCCAACTGACTTCCTTTTATCAATTACCGATAACCACTTAATTAAAATCATGCACCCTGAGATTGAGGCGCTGCTGGATCAGGCAGAAAACCGCTTTTTAAAAGGCGAAGAACTCATAGCTTTTAAGCGTCAAGCTGTAACCCTTGTCCAGCGCTTAAAAATTTACGAATTTTTGCGAGAGAAGGAAGCAAGCATCTTCCAACCAGTAGCCAACAAGCTACAAGAAACGTTCCCCGACGAAAAACAAGAAACCTTAGAACGATCGCTCAAACACTGGGTTTTAGTCTTGCGGTACTGCGCTATGGCTATGCTGCTGAACGATCAAATTTTTCTAGAACAGCGCCTTTTAGACTGGCTTTCCGGCATAGTCGAAGCCCACCAAACTCAAAATATAGAAGCAACTGTTTGCAATCTGCTGCAAACTCGTTTAAAAGAATTGCTTTCAGAGCAAGCCCGGGCTATATTGCAACCATTTTTCGACCAAGCACAGTCAATTATTATTGACCAAGGTAATAAATAATCAGCTTTCTTCCCAATTTCCAATTTCCAATTCCCGATTCCCAATTCCCAATTTCCGATGATTAATATTGCCGACTTACTCAAACAGCCCCGACTCCCTGGAAACTACTTTGCCAGCGATGCCTACGTCCGAGGCGACCTCGAACTCGGCCTCCTCGAAAACCGCCGGGGCGATCGGCTCCTAGCGCTCCCAGAAACACTGATTCAAGCCATTTATATCGGCTTAGAAAAAGAAACAGGTCAAGCCTCCCGCCTCGTACTTTTCAACTGCGGTCGCTGGTGGGGTAAAAACTTCTACGTGCGTTTTTGCGAAGAAGTCAGCGAATACTACGGTCAGCCAGTTTCTGAAATGGAAATGGTAGAATTTCTTCAGTCCTTGCAGCAGTGTTGGAAAACTCATGGATGGGGAACATTTGAGCTTGATCCCAGCTATTCCGAACATGGATTTTTAATAGTAAAAATTGCTAACTCTCTTTTTGCTAAAACAGCCCCCAAGTCTAAGCGACCAGCCTGTTTTTTAGAAGCAGGTATTTTAAGTTCGTTCTTTAGTCAGCTTACGGGTCGAGAACTTCACTGCCTGCAAACATCCTGCGAATCATTGGGTTCGGACTGCAACCGCTTTATTTTAGGGCTGCGCGATCGCCTCCAACCTGCCGATTCTATGGTCGAAGAAGGAAAAGACCATGAAGCTATTCTCAGTCAACTTTTCCCAAAAAACTGACTTGTGTGACAGCTATTAGTTTGTTAATAGCTGTCAAATCGATTGTTGGGCACTCATATTATCCACCGTATCATCAAAACTGTGAGTTAAATTATAAAAAAGCTCCTGAGTTAAAAAATCGGGTTTTAGAAATTTAAATAAAACCTGATTATAACTAGCAGCTAGAAAATTCATAACTTACTCTACAAATTCATAAAATTTAAAAGCAATCAAAACCTCAAACATTTTGCTAGAACTTAATGGACGCCAATGAACTTCTAACTCGATATGCAGCCGGCGAAAGAGATTTTAGACTGGCAAATCTGCGCGGCATTGTGTTGAGTCCGATCGATTTATACCGTTCCAGCGATGCCCCCACTCTACTTTTGGCAAACCTCAACCAACACCAGCAACGACCCTACTTAATCGGTGCTAACCTCAGCGGGGCCGACCTCACCAAAGCCCATCTGAGCCGCGCCAATCTCAGCAAAGCTGACCTCAGCGGAGCCAATCTCACCGGCGCCAACCTCATGGCAGCCAGTCTGAGCGGAGCTAATCTCATCGGAGCCAATCTCACCGGCGCCAACCTAGCCGGCTCTCATCTGAATTGGGCAAACCTGACCGGAGCAATTCTTCCCCATGCTAATCTCATAGGGGCAGATATGAGCGCCGCTAACCTCACCAAAGCCGTTCTCACTGAGGCCAATCTCAGTAAAGCCTATCTGATTAAAGCCAATCTCAACGGGGCAAACTTCAAAGATGCTTACTTAAGTCTAGCGAGTTTGAAAGAGGCAGACTTGACCGAAGCACAGCTCACCGGAGCCGAATTATCCAAAGCCAACCTAGCCGGAGCCAACCTAACCCGTGCTAACCTCAGCAAAGCCAACCTGTTGAAAGCTAATCTCAGGCGAACTAACCTCACTCAAGCCTATTTAAACGGCGCGTGCTTGATCGGATCAGACCTTAGCGAAGCTTGCTTGGATAGAGCCAATTTGTGTAAAGCAGACCTCAGCCAAACCTACCTGAGAAACATTACTTTGAATGGCAGCCACTTAAGCGGTATTAACCTCAGCGGGGCCGACCTCAGCGGTGTAGACTTGAGCCGCAAACTTTTAACTGGAATTAATATGGCAGAGGCATTGTTGAATGAAGCCAACTTGAGCGGTGCTTATCTGATGGAAGCTAACTTGAGCGGGGCAAACCTCAGCAAAGCCAACTTGAGTCTAGCCTACCTGATCAACGCCGACCTGTCTAATTCTTGCCTGCATGAAATTAACTTCAGCAAAGCTAACCTGAGTAAAGCCAACTTGCAGAAAGCTGACTTGACAGGAGCCAACCTCCGGGGAGCGATTCTAACTGAGGCGGATTTGACGGGAGCGAAGTTGATTGGAGCCACTCTTCCTAACGGCACAGTTTATCGGCGTTAACTGGTCAACCCCCTGGATTATTTGCCTAGTAAAGTGCGGTTGATGTCCAGAATCGGAAAAAATAGGTTCCTTTCTTCCACCGTGAGATATTGTTTGAGGACCTTTTTCATCACATCGTAGGTCACGGTCGCACTATTTCTAACTTGAACAGCACCTAAAATAGTTTGCAACCAAAGTAGTAGCCGATCGCGCAATCGTTCCGTATCATTAATCAATAGTGCTGCCGTCGAATGCCTCAACACCCGCACAATATCTCCACGGCACTTTTCAGTGACATCGTTAGCCCCCCGCCGAAATAAATTAGGGTCTAGAGACAGCATTTGTGCTTCCACTTGCCGCATAATTTCCGTTTCAGAGGCTTGAATTTTTTTATAAGCACTCATCCGGTGATTCAAAGACTGAAAGTAGTCTTTCAAAAATTGGAGTTCTTCTGCACTGGCGTAGCGTCCGTCTGCTTCGGTGCTCAAACGCGCAAGTTGGCTCAACATAGATTTTTCTCTACTACTAAAATACAAACATATCAGTTTTAAGCTTCTTTAGTCCGAACTAAATACTGTCCCACTTGAAAGCGGGTTTCATTAAGCTGTGTAACGATAGAACGAGTAATTAACTTTCCCGATTCTACAACTACTTGACCCGTAATTGGGTGTAATAAATCTTGCTGGGCCCGGCGGCCGATCAGAGCTTCGACATTTTCAATAGCATTAATGTACATCCCCGCAGGCAACTGTACAACCACACCCTCGCCCATAATTTGAGCCTGACAAGCAAGTCGCGAATTGGCTTTAGCCGTAGTAATGACTTCCAACGTCCTTCTCTCGCGGCGGTTCATGTCCGACAAGCCTTCCATGCCTTCTTTAATGTAAACATGGCAGGTAGCGCACATTCCCCGCCCCCCGCATTCCTTGAGAACGTCTAAATCTTTGGAAAGTAAGGCAGACAGGATATTTGATCGGGTTTCGACTGCTATTTCCTCCGCAATTGGATCTAGTTTAATAATTTTAACCATATTGATGTTTGCTCCTGTCAAGTTCAGTATTTAGCAAGTTACGATCAACTTATTCAAAGCGCAAAAAAATTTGGCTAACACTCAAAAAGGTTAAGATGCCTTGACGACAGCATCGGCTTCGGGTTCTCTAACCCCTATGACATAACCGCACTTCTGTTGTGGTCATATCGCTGTTCCCTCGCCCCGATTCCCCAGCTTAGCCTTGAAAAGCTAAAACCTTAGATACTTTCTGGATGGCATGGAAAAAACTGTAATAGTCGCCATCGACTAAAATAGCAGCCACAGGTAGTTTCAGATCCGACACTCGAATCCGGCAAGATTGATACTGATTCCGCAAGTCAAGGATGTTAGTAGGTGCGAGTGTGCGATCGCTCTCAAGGAGGCTGAGAATGAACCTGAGATAACATAGCAGTACCTGGCGAGCGATTCAAAAATTTGAATTTTTGTCAGAATTATTTACATATTTTAATACTAGCTCAAGCTTTTTCTATAATTAGACCGATGCAACATTCTAAGTACCGCATTTTAGGGCTAGTCGGACAAGGACAATTTGGTCGAGTCTTTTGTGCCAGCGTTCGAGAAGCTCCCGCCCAGGACTCCCGTCTCACCAGCCAACTGGTTGCTCTCAAAGAACTTAGTCATCAAAAAGCCCCAACTAGCGAATTCTTGCGAGAGCTGTGGTTTCTAATCACCTTGCAGCACCCGAACATTGTTACCTGCCGAGCTCTAGAACACACAGCTACAGGCAGGTACTTGGTTATGGACTACTGCGAGGGAGGAACCCTCCGCAACCTGCTCAAACAAGAGCGCCCCTTGCGTCTACTCGAAGGTTTGCAGCTAGTCATGGAAGTTTTAGCCGGCTTAGACTACGCCCACCGCCGAGGCGTAGTTCACTGCGACATCAAACCCGAAAATATCCTCCTAACATTAGGAGCAAAAGGTTGGTCGCCCCGGCTTTCTGACTTTGGTATCGCGCGTCGGCTGCCAGAAATTGGTACCACTCGCCTCCACCAAGAACTTTCTCCCGACGCTACCGTAGGTTCCCCCGCTTACATGGCCCCTGAGCGGTTTTACGGTCTTTTTTCCCCGATGTCAGATATATATGCAGTAGGAATTCTGCTGTTTGAATTGCTAATGGGCTACCGCCCTTTCGGGGGAACCCCCGGAGACTTGAGGTGGGCGCACCTGAATCAACGCTTGCAATTTCCCGACGCCATCCCCGAACCTTTGCAAGCAATAGTCAAAAAATCTTTAGAAAAGCTGCCAGCCCGCCGTTTTGCCAGTGCTTCCCAAATGGCTCAAGCTCTGCGGCTAATCATGTACGACCCCGCGGTCAGACAATTGGGCGACTGCATTATTCCCTGGGAAAACCCCACAACCAGTGGTGATAAAAGTGTGAAGTCGGAAACTGACTCTTTGCTGGAAGTTGAAGAGGAAAAAGCATCACAGCCGGCGATTAATTTACTTGGGACTGTGCACTATTCGCTTTCGCAGCCCAAGCCACTGATACTTCCAGCACCGTTGACCGCTTTAATTGCCACTGAAACGTATCTATATGCTGCTGTAGGTACAGAGGTCAAGGTTTGGTCTCAGCCGGGAAAACAGCTAGTTACAGGAGAAATGTCTACTTCTATTTCATTAATGGCGGAAATTGTGCGTGGAATTTTACCGAGTTCCCACGGCTGCTGCGTTCTCACTCCGCAAAAACTTTACTGGCTCAATGAGGACTCTTGGGAGCCTCAGTGTTTGCTGGATATGGGTTTGAGGCAAGGTCCCGATGCTTTTAAAGCTGCTATTGACTCTCACGGCAACTGGTTGACAGTAGCGGTTCCCGGCGAACTGCGTTTTTATTCTTTAGCGGGAAACAGCACGGCGGGCGATCGGAAAAAAGCGCTGAAGCCGATCGCTACTGTGCCCTTACCAGAACACTATTTACCAGAATTAATTTTTTTGGATCGGCGACACGTCTTAGCAGTTTGGCCGGACAACGAACCAAAAAATCCCCAAACTATTTTTAGAGTTTACACTCGCCGCGGCACGCCGGTGGGTTCTGTGCGGTTGTCTGCCAGCGTGGGACAGATGCTGTTGACACCTGAGCCTTATACTTTGCTGGGAATTCCCCAAGGTGGTAAAGCGGCGGTGTTGTTGATGAAATTGTGGCCGCTCAAGGTAGCGCGAATTCCCCTTGAAAGTTTGCCTGTGTCTGCTTGTGTGGCTAATTGGGGATGGGTGTTGGCAGATGTTGGGGGGCAGATAGAAGTGTTAAACAGTCAAGGGATTCAAGTAGGGAGTTTTAGCAGCCCCGCCTCACCCCGGGCGATAGCTCCTTGGGGGAATAGAGGTTTGGTGATTGCTGTCAATACTGAGGAAGAGAGTCACTTGCACTTTTTAGATGTAAATGTTGAGGAGACCAACTCACCCTCGATCATCAAAGGCTGATAACTGGCGTAACTAAAGGAGTTTGGGGGTGTAATTCAGGAGAGTGTATTTGCGGGCGATCGATTCCTGGGAGTTTGATCAGGGTTAGAGTACCGTGTCGTGTCAACTTCGGGATTTTGAATCATGAGGAATTGTTAAGGGCGATCGGCTCAATCGGAGACCCAAACGTCCCTCAGTAAAGTCCAAGAAATGCAGAGACCACTTACACACCACTTACATATATGACTCATGCACCAGCCTGCTTCTGTCATTCTAACCCCATGATGCAGCCTCACACCTTAGAGTCTAACTTTGCCTTACCTCTACTCCAAGTAAGCCCCATCATCGGGTTGAACCACTGAGATCTTCTACTCATGCGCGGGAGATAGTCTGCCCCAAAAGTCCTATCTTGCCCCAAAAAAAGACCCTATAGTTAAAAGAGGAGTCAGCCAGGGGATACCGGAGCGGTGAAGGACAGCCGAAACCCTTGGTGTGTATAGGTTCAAAAAAAAGTCAAAAATATTTTCGCAAAACGCTTGACAACTCTAGGG
>NZ_JAUBSA010000120.1:0-10673 GCF_036702115.1 Microcoleus sp. LAD1_D5
CGTCAGCAACACCGCCAGAAGTACCTCACCTACCGCTGACCCCACTCCGGGCAACAACGAAGCTACAGTCACCACACTTCTGACTCCAACTCCAACTCCCAACCAACCGCCAGTTGCCACCAATGCGAACTCCAGCCTTGGGCCCAACAGCAGCCAGTTAGTCACAGGATTGGGAGGAAGCGACCCCGACGGGTCGATCGTCTCTTACACCATCAACACCCTGCCCCCAGCAGACCAAGCAGTCCTGTTTTTAGGAGATCCAGCCAACGGTGGCGTTGCGGTGACACCCGGTCAAGTCCTGACTCCGGCACAGTTGCAGCAACTGTTTTTCTTGACGACGGGCAACTTTACAGGAACCAATTTCACCTACAGCGCTACAGACAACAGCGGTGCTATCAGTCCAGCCGCTACCGCTACTGTGGCTGGACTCATAGCGCCCACACCAACTCCACCAACTCCACCAACTCCAACTCCAACTCCAAATCCCAACCAACCGCCAGTTGCCACCAATGCGAACTCCAGCCTAGGGCCCAACAGCAGCCAGTTAGTCACAGGATTGGGAGGAAGCGACCCCGACGGGTCGATCTTCTCTTACACCATCAACACCCTGCCCCCAGCAGACCAAGCAGTCCTGTTTTTAGGAGATCCAGCCAACGGTGGCGTTGCGGTGACACCCGGTCAAGTCCTGACTCCGGCACAGTTGCAGCAACTATTTTTCTTGACGACGGGCAACTTTACAGGAACCAATTTCACCTACAGCGCTACAGACAACAGCGGTGCTATCAGTCCAGCCGCTACCGCTACTGTGGCTGGACTGATAGCGCCCACACCAACTCCACCAACTCCACCAACTCCAACTCCAACTCCAACTCCCAACCAACCGCCAGTTGCCAACTCCACCAACTCCAGCCTAGGGCCCAACAACAGCCAGTTAGTCACAGGATTGGGAGGAAGCGACCCCGACGGGTCGATCGTCTCTTACACCATCAACACCCTGCCCCCAGTAGACCAAGCCGTCCTGTTTTTAGGAGATCCAGCCAACGGTGGCGTTGCGGTGACACCCGGTCAAGTCCTGACTCCGGCACAGTTGCAGCAACTGTTTTTCTTCACAACGGGCAAATTTACAGGAACCAATTTCACCTACAGCGCTACAGACAACAGCGGTGCTATCAGTCCACCCGCTACCGCTACTGTGGCTGGACTGATAGCGCCAACGCCCACACCAACTCCAGCACCAACTCCAGCACCAACTCCAACTCAAACACCAACACCAACTCAAGCACCAACTCCAGCACCAACACCAACTCCCGCACCAACTCCCGCACCAACACCAACTCAAGCACCAACTCCCACACCGACACCACCACCGATTCTGGGAAACCAACCGCCAGTTGCCACGAATGTCAACTTCAGCATTCCGCCCAACAGCAGCACGTTAGTAATGGGACTGGGAGGAACCGACCCAGACGGGACGATCGTCTCTTACACCATCACCACTCTGCCACCTTCTAACCAAGGGCTGCTATTTTTAGGAGATCCAGCCAATGGTGGCGTGGCGGTAACAGCAGGTCAAGTGCTCACACCAGATCAACTTCAGCAGTTATTTTTCCAAGCCACAGGCGACTTTACCGCAGCCAATTTCACCTACAGCGCCACCGACAACAGCGGCGCTACCAGCCCTGCTACTGCTACTGTTTCTGGCTTTCTTCCAGGGCCCAACCAACCGCCAGTTGCCACCAATGCTAACTTCAGCATTCCGCCCAACACTACGTTAGCCAGAGGATTGGGAGGAACTGACCCCGATGGGACGATCGTCTCTTTCACAATCACCAGTCTGCCACCCTCTAACCAAGGAGTGCTATTTTTAGGAGAGCCAGCCAATGGCGGCGTGCCGGTAACACTAGGTCAAGTGCTGACGCCAGCAGAGAGCCGGCAGTTATTTTTCCAAGCCACAGACGACTTTACCGGAGCCACTTTTACCTACAGCGCCACCGACAACAGCGGCGCTACCAGCCCTGCTACCGCTACTGTTGCTGCTGTCCTAGTTGCGACGCCAACTCCGACGCCAACTCCAGCGCCGATTCCGGCGCCCATCTCAAATCCGATCGCCGAACCAGATACTGACTGTTTGTGTCAGCCGATTATTGAAAAACCGGGAATTAACTTTGCGCCGCCGCAGCAACCACCTGCTGTTGGATTTGTCCGACCTATTTCACCATTTTCAGAGGGACAAACCACCAAAGGAACCGACGGCGGTGACTTCATCGTAGACACCAAAGGCAACCAAAAAATCGTCGGTTTTGAAGGCAACGACCTGCTTTTAGGTGAAGACGGCGCGGACGAAATTTACGGCAACGAAGACAATGACAGGATTTTTGGGGGCATTGACACCGATATTGTTTACGGAGACGAGGGCAACGATATCGTATTTGCAGGCAAACAGAACGACTGGATTGCCGGCGACTTAGGCTCTGACACCCTGTTTGGAGATCGAGGTGCGGATACGATTCTCGGAGACACCGGGCAAAACAACTCCCAGAGTCCTGACGATGCTCGCGATTTGATTTTCGGAGGCGAGGGTGCAGACATCATTAACGGCAACGAGGGCGACGATACCATCCATACCGGCAAAGGTGACGATATTGCCCTTGGAGGTAAAGAAAATGACCTGATTTGGGGCGAACTCGGCTCCGATACGTTGTTTGGTGGCATCGGCTCCGACAGCTTGTTTGGGGGCATCCGCGACCAAAGGGCCAGCGACTCCGAGGGACGCGACTTACTGTATGGAGGCTTCGGTAACGACTTCCTCAACGGTCAACAAGACAACGATACGCTGGTTGCAGGCAAAGATAACGATCGTGCTTACGGAGGTAAAGGCAATGACATCATCTACGGTCAATTAGGCTCCGATACCCTCTACGGCGGCGAAGGAGCCGATACTCTGCTCGGCGACAGTGGCAGTTCCCAGTCCATCGGGGATCTCGGCGAACAAGACTTAATCTTTGGGGACAGCGGCAACGACATCATCGGCGGCGGCCACGGTAATGATACCGTGCAAGCAGGTAAAGGCAATGATTGTGTTTGGGGTGGCAAAGATAATGACCTGATTTGGGGCGAGATCGGCTCTGATACCCTTGTCGGCGACAGCGGCGACGACACCATGTACGGCGGTGCTCGAAGTCGAGCTCAAGATGTTGGCGGCCAGGACTTGCTCTTTGGTGGCATCGGTGCTGATGTGCTGTTCGGGGATGAGGGTGACGATACCATCAGTGGCGGTGAAGACAACGACTTGATTTACGCCGGCAAAGCTAACGACCTCATACACGGAGATCAGGGCGACGACTTGATTTACGGCGGTGAGGGCAGCGATGAGATCTGCGGTGACGAGGGCAGCGATACCATCTATGGCGATCGTGCTGATAACCGGGCTTTCTCGGTGGGCGCAAACGACCAGCAAGACTGCATCAACGGCGGTGAGGGCGATGACTTGCTTTACGGCAACGAAGGCCAAGATACTATCAACGGAGATGCTGGCACCGATACCCTGATTGGTGGTAAAGATAACGACCTGCTCAATGGGGGCGCTGGAGATGACTGGCTGTTTGGCGACTTGGGCGATGATACTTTAATTGGAGGTATTGGGAGCGATCAATTTGTGTTGAATGGTGAGGGCGGCACTGATACTGTGATTAACTTCGAGGTAGGCGTCGATAAGTTTGTTTTGAGCGACGGGCTAAGTTTCCAGCAGTTGCAATTTAGTGCCACTCCGAACGGTACGTTGCTGCGAGTAGCAGGAACCGATCGGGTTTTAGCGAATCTCGTTGGGATTAACGGGGCGATCGGCTCCTCGGATTTCCTACCAAATCTCTCTGAGCTCTAGAATTGGCGGCGAAAGTCTCCTGTTCCGGCGAACAAAACGCCACAGCAGATCAGAACTTCTGTGGCGTTCCTCACAATACTCAATCCGGGTTAGAAACTTGTAGCGATCGGCCCTTGACATCGCTCTTACAGTTGCCTTTTGTCCCTCTCTAAAATGCTAAAAAATAAAGGTGTATTCAAGCCTGATTTGGTATAATATCAAATCTTTTAGCATCGGGATTATTCATGAATCTATTATCTTTAGCGGCGTGAATTATCGTCAATTCCTTGTCATGTACGGTTAAGAAATTATCTTTTTTTTAGGGCAGATACAGGCAGATAAACACAGATTAACCCAGATTAATTATATTAATTACTATTGCAACTTCCGTGATTCTTGACGGGTTTTTACGTCTGAGGAGGATACGGGAGTTGATATAACTTTGTATGGGGTTTTTCAGGTGTTCCCAGGTACACAAGGGTGGGTAGCTCAAGTGTTTACTACCAACTAATTGTAGTGTGTTGTGCGATCGGGCGTAAGAGCAAACTAAAAATTATCGATAATTCCCCATTCCCCGTTCCATTGATTCACAATAGAAGGAAAGAAGAGATACACGGATAGCTATTTTTTCTTTTTTCCTGCTTCGCCCCAATTCCCCATGATCAATTCCAATAATTAGCTTAAGATAGCGAAATCTGCTTGCGTAAAAACAGCCGGCGCGGCTGACCGAACAGCCAACCAGTCCAATTCCAATCCACCTGTTGCAAGCGATAGCCGGCTTGATAGTACAACTGTCGCGCCGCGTGATTATTTTCCAGAACGTGGAGGTAAATCTCAGAAAATCCCCATTCTCTGGCTGTCTCCTCGCAGTTGCTGAGCAATTGTTGAGCAACGCCCTGTCGCCGATAGTCCGGGTGAACGGCTAAATTCGACAAATACGGATAGTCAGAACTCGGTATTTGCCAAGGAAAGCGAGAACGCAGAGCCATTTCTACTGTTCCTGCCATGCGCTGATCTCGGTGCGATCTATAATTCTGCGTTCCCTCCTCGCGCGAGACTAGCTCAGCAACCAGACAAATGTAATGTTCTGCCTTAGAACGCAGTCGATTTTTTAAATCTTCGTAAATGCCCAAACGCAACACTGGATACACCCATTCTACCAACCCCTCGCGGGAGTGAAAACTCATGGCTAAAATATCCGCTAGCTGCGTCAAATCGTTGGGCGCAGCCACCCGGATCGAAAAACCAGAAAGTCCGGGAGTTTGTTGTTGGTGAGATGGTGAGGAAAAAAATGAAGGATTCACAATGCCAGGCCACTATATTAATTTTTTTACGCGGGTTTCTAAGCTACCCCTCTTAGAAAATTCACTGATGTTATACTGATCTTATAACGTAACTTATAGGCAGAGTTTATTAGCCAGATTAAATTACATTTTTTTGTGTTTGACTTTAAGTAGTATTTGAGGTAAATGGAAAATTTTTAGAATTTAACCCTCTACTTATGAAAAAATAAAACTCATCCCCTAATACTAGATTTGTGGATAAGCTATTTGGCCTTTAAATTGAAGCTTGATCCCTGGCTTTCGACCAGCGTCACAAGGGTTTAAGTAAACAGTAGATTACAAATTAAAGGCGCGACAGCTTAGCGGGCAAGGTATTAAAAACAATCACAAAGGTTTTAACGTCAGGTTCCCGGAATCTTACCGCTCTCTGCTTACGGAAATACCCGATCGAATATAATTTATTCGTCAAGCGGTAGTTGAAAAACTCCACGACTGATCAGACTAACACCGGGCGCGCTGGCGCGTCGGATGTTCACCGCCGCCCCCCGACCTGACACCCCAGCTTTCAGCAGTTGTGGGCAATCCATCGCCCGTCCCCGATCGAACCGGCCTTACCTGTTGAGCTAGGGGGTACTTTCCCAACTTGCAATTTAAATTTGGATGCCTGGAAACAGTCTGCAGGGGTTTTCCCCGTCGGTTCGATACTCTGCGGCGCGGGAGCGAGACCTTCAAAACCTCGATCGAGCTGATTGACCCTGCCCAAAAACCGATACAAGCCACCGACACTCGTCGGGGACAGATAAAAATTTTAGACCCTAGTTCAAGCTCCCCAATTCATCTGTGGAGTAAATCTAAAATCTAAAATCTAAAATCTAAAATCGACTGATCGGTTTCCACAGAGTACATCCCTAGCTAAGATTAACAGATGGATGCTCGAGCTTGCGGTGTTTAGCCACAGTAATTGGCTTGGGCGTTGGTCTGCAGGAGGCAAAAAAAATGCCGAGATCGGGGAAAAAAGTGCAAGTCTAACTAAAATGGTACAGCAATTGCGTCACTCCCACAGACACCTCTGTGGTCTGTGGGCCACCCCCGAATATCAGTCAGGGGATCCGCGCCGGATTGTGGTCGGTATCCTTGGCTGACTGTTAAAGTTGCTGTTACTTGTAGGAAAAAACACAGGCGAAGATGTTGGTTGTCTATTGTATCTTGCTGCGGGCAGCTTTCACATACCAAATAAAACAGTCCCAGGAGCCAGGATCAAACATAAATTTTGCAAGTCAACTCACAATCAGGACGGTTATTCCTATGTATTCTGAGATATCCAGACGGCAGTTAAAATGGCCAGATTTGTGTTTGCTCTCCTGCTGCATAAAGGTAAGGGGTGAAAGAAAATTATCGGGAGACGAGTTTATGTGAATATCATTAAATAATAAAATTGGGGTGCACGACAGATAACTGTGGCTCAGAAGAATTCCGAATTGAAAACCCAGACATCAAAAATCAAGGTTGATGCTTGCCTCGCACACTCACAACAACTTCATATCCACGAATTATTGTGATACTTTTTTCCCAAAATAATGGCACTCTAGGCAAAATCTCAACCCTTAGGTCATCAGCCATTCGCAATCGAAAATCGAAAATCGAAAATCGAAAATGGTATGACTTCTGCACTTTGAATTGGCGAATTCTTCCTTTGATCAGACTTATTAAATCGAACAGCCCCGGGGCACAGGAGAACGGTGCATGAATTCCCAAGAAAATCCTAAGCTAAAAATTCTGATCGTCGATGACGAACCGGATAACCTCGACTTGCTTTACCGCACCTTTCATCGAGACTACAAAGTGCTCAGAGCCGAATCTGGCCCCGCTGCCCTCGAAATTTTGGCAAAAGAGGGAGAAGTTGCGGTGATTATCTCCGACCAGCGAATGCCAAAAATGAGCGGTACGGAGTTTCTCAGCCTGACGGCGGCTCAGTACCCCGACGTGATCCGAATTATTTTAACTGGCTATACGGATGTTGAAGATTTAGTTGAAGCTATTAATGCTGGCAAAGTATTCAAATACGTTACCAAGCCTTGGGATGCTCAAGAGCTGATAAATCTTGTCAGTCAAGCTGTTGAGACTCACAATCTTCTGAAAACGCGCACCAATGAACTGCGCCGTGCTTTGAGCCAAGAATCGCTGCTTTATGCCGTTACCAATACTATCCGATCGGCTCCCAATTACCAGCAAATGCTGCAAAGAATTGTGGAAACTGTCGGGCAGATGTTTGAGGTGAGTTGCTGTCTGCTGCGGCCGTTCCAAGACGGCCAAGTTGCCGATGAGTGGTTCGTTTACCAGAAGGCAGAAACTCAAGGGTTGCGGGGCGATGAGGAAGCGATGCCCGGAGATGCTTCTGCTGCCGAACTCTCCCCGGATTTGCTGCCGGATTTGGTTTGGGAAACTCTGGATGTGGAGGTGATTCAAGATGCCCAAACTGACGATCGAGTTTTAAACTCGGATAATCAACAACGACAGCAGGCTTACGAAGCTGCGAATATTCGATCGAGCTTGATCGTACCGCTGTTTTACAAAATCGAACTGATGGCAGTCTTGGCGCTGCACCAGTTCGATCAACCGCGCCAGTGGCAAGACCACGAGGTACAGTTGGTAATTACGGTGGCAGACCAAGCGGCTTTGGCGCTTTCTCAAGCCCGAGCTTACGAACAGGTGCGGGCGCTGGCCAAGCGCGAGGCCTTAGTTAATACTATTACTACGGCAATTCGATCGAGTCTCGATCCCCAAAATATTTTTGCAGCCATTACTCAACAACTCGGCCAAGCTTTGCAAGTTGACGGCTGCGCCCTATCTCTGTGGACAGAAGATGATGAATACGTGCAATGCGTGGGGCTATACGACACAGATAGGGATACCGTGGCTGTAGAACAGGGTTTTATTGACAATCCAGAGGTAGTTGCGAACCCTCTTGGCTACGAGACGACTTCTGCCGATGCTGCTGAGAACACTCGCGCCTGGGTTTTTGCCCATCCTTCTTTGCCACAGTCTTTGGTGCCGATTCGGGGCAATCCGGTGTTGCTGCAAGTTATGGTATCAAAAGAGCCGGTGGCGATCGAAGATCTCGATGAACACCCGGAGTTAAATGTTACAGAACTGCAAGTTCGATCGCCAGCCCGCGCCCTGTTAGTCGTTCCCTTACTCTCAGAAGGCAAAATCATCGGCAGCATTTCCCTGCGCCAAAATCGCAGCATCCGCCGCTGGAACATCTCAGATATTGACCTGGCTCAAATAGTCGCAACTCAAGCGGCTCTAGCCGTGCAGCAGTCGCGCCTCTACCAGACTACCAGACAGCAGGCAGAACGGCTTCTGGAAGCCGATCGGCTCAAAACCGAATTTTTCCAAAATATCTCCCACGAGTTCCGCACCCCTCTAACTCTAACTATCGGCCCTCTAGAATCAGCTTGCAGGCGCCAAGAAGACTTGCCCTACGAACAAGCCGTAATCGCTTTGCGTAATTCCCGCCGCCTCCTGCGCTTGGTAAATCAACTGCTGGACTTGCAGCGGCTCGATGCCGGACGGATGCAGCCGAGTTTCCGCCCCTGCGATTTAGTCGGTTTCTGTTACTCTACCGCAGAGTCGTTCCGCGCTTACTGTGAGAAAAAAGGACTGCACTTAATTACCCAACTGCAAGAATGTCCTTTACTTTATTTGGATCTGGAAAGATTTGACAAAGTTATTTACAACCTGCTATCAAATGCTGTCAAATTCACCCCAGAAGGCGGAACTATCACCCTGAAAGTTGAATCTGCCGGCTCTCACTGCTTGTTGCAAGTAAAAGACACGGGTATCGGCATTCGCACCGAACAAATTCCCTATTTATTCGAGCGCTTTCACCAAGCCGAAGGTTCTGCTAGCCGTTCCTACGAAGGCAGTGGCTTAGGTTTGGCACTTGTCAAAGAATTAGTCGAACTCCACGGCGGTCAAATTTCAGTTGAGTCAGTTTACGGCGAAGGTACTACTTTTACCGTTTGGCTGCACTTCGGTTCGACTCACTTGCCCCCGGAACAGGTACTAGAAATACCTGCGGAGTTTCACTCATCGAAAGCTGCGGTGGAACTGGCAGATGTGGAGGCGGATTTGTCGGAAAATGAGGCAGAAAATCATAACTTTGAGGCGCTCGAACCGATCAGATCAGAAACAGCAGTGGGAACGGTTTTGGTAGTTGACGACAATCCAGATTTGCGCTTTTATGTGTCGGCAATTCTGCGAGATTCCGGCTTTGCAGTTTTGCTCGCCCGCAACGGACAAGAAGGGTTTGCCGTGGCTAAAAAACGCCGACCAAATTTAATTATAACGGATTTGATGATGCCTTTGGTCTCGGGTTTGGATTTGATTCGGATGATTCGAGAGGATGAGGAATTGCAGGGAACTCCGGCAATTTTGCTGACTGCTAAAGCCGACGAAGATACTCGAATTGAAGGAGTAGAACGGGGTGCTGATGCTTATTTATCCAAGCCTTTTAACGATCGAGAATTGTTGGCGGAAGTGCGGAATTTGATCGCCCTCAAACAAAACGAGCGCCGAGTGCAGCAGTTGAACAGTTATTTAACTGAGTCGGTGCTACGCCGATTTTTGCCGCCGGCGATGGTGAAGGCCGCTGCGGCTGGAGAATTGGCATTGGATTTGCGCCCGGAACCGCGATTGATTACTATTTTGTTTAGCGATATAGTCGGTTTTACTCAAATGGCAAATACGCTGCGCTCGCGCCGGGTAGCTGAGCTGTTGAATGAATATTTGGCGGCAATGACTAAGGCTATTTTTGACAGTGGCGGTACGGTGGACAAGTTTGTTGGAGATGCGGTAATGGCTTTCTTTGGCGCGCCGGAGGAACTAACGCCTAACGAGCAAGTACGCCGCGCTATCGCTGCTGCAAGGCAAATGGTGCTATCTCTGAAGGAGCTTAACAAGGGCTGGTTAGAGCAGGGAATTGTTGGGGAAAATGGGGTGCCTCCGGTGCGGTTTCGCTGCGGAATTCACCAGGGTACTGCGGTGGTGGGGATGTTTGGCGGCCCTGATCGATCGGATTATACTGCGATCGGGCCGAGCGTGAATATTGCCGCCCGCTTGCAAGAGGTGACGGAACCAAACACGGTGCTAATTTCGGCGGCGGTGGCAGATTATGTTGAGGAAAATCGCATTGTTAAATATAAGCCTTTGAAACTAAAGGGGATTGATGAAACGGTATTGACTTTTTTACTCAATTGTGATTAGTCATTATAAGTATTATATGTGGATATCCCACGCACAATTTCGGGAACAACCTATTCCTAAATAAGTAGGGGAGCGGCAAAATATGTATGTAGTCCAAAGCGATGGTCACTCCGTGAAATAATCCTTAGAAGCGATATTTTATGAAAACAATCGCCCGATTGATGATAGCTTGACAGTCGCACCTACTTAGGGCTTGCTGAATAAGCCTAAAACCCTTACCTCAAAAGACTTTGACTCGCGTTCGGCGTTGACAACGTGTAAGA